>VENG01000027.1 GCA_009711705.1 Bacillota bacterium | reverse complement strand
GTGGGGCAAAGCGGGTCTAAAAACAGATTAAAAAGGAACGAGATCTGTCTTTGCAGACAGATCTCGTTCCTTTTTTTTATCCAACTGCTCCACTGAACTCTAGGAGAACCACATTTTCAGTGGCCTCCTGGTAGCGGGGGGGAATTAGTCCTTATTTAATTCTTCTTGCAAGCGGTGGTACTCTTTAGAATCAAGTTCACCTTTTGCATACCTGGTTTTTAAAATCTCCACAGGGGACATTTCTGTTTTTCTGGCGGCATTCTTGGTGCCTGTGAGTACTGCATAGTATATTAATAATCCTAGAATAGCCAACGGTATTATCATGGCCAGAAACATTATAATGCTCCAGCCCCAACCGTTACCCCAGCCATACAGCATAGGCATTAAGACTGATCCACCTCACTTTTTTTAATAATGAGCTTATTATTCGACACTTAATATTTTCTATAGATATATTGATTTTGTGCAAATGGTTGGGGCTTTATTCCTTATTACTTGCTTTTTAAGCATAAACATTTTTTATTTAAGCAGAGTTTGCCCGTGGCTTTTTGATATAATTGACGAATCTCACATACAGGTTATAAAAATTACGCGAATTTTTGGCCAGCACGGGGCTGATAAAAGACAGCACTAATACGTAGAGAGCCGCAAAGGCCGGCAAAAGTTCGTTTGTTCCTGCGGCCACAGCAATGCTGGCTACGATAACAGCGAATTCTCCCCTGGCAATAACGGTGAAAGCAACATTGAAGCCCCTCCGGGCCTTATAGCCGGCCAGCCAGGAGGCCAAGAAACCGGTCAAGATATTTCCCACCACGGTCATAACCACAGCTGCCAGTGTGATGACCACGGCATCTCCAAAAAGTCGATAATCTATTTCCAGTCCGAAAGAGAAGAAGAAAACGGCACCAAAAAGATCCCGCATAGGGGAGATAAACTGAATTACTCGCTTGGAGTGCACGGTTTCGGCTATGATTAATCCCAGCAGCAGTGCCCCTATGGCCTCGGCAATATGAATTGTTTCCACCAGTATGGCTGTTAACAGCAAGAGTGTAAAAATGATAACCACAAAACTTTCCGCCGATTTTACGGAAAGCCGCGGTTCCAGCATTGTTCCAATACGCCTACCAAAGGTTATAATGGCGAGGATGAAACCAAATATGATTATAATACTGGGGATAATTTCTGCGGCATTAAGGTTGCCGCCCCCAGCCAGAAAGCCTGATAATACCGACAGATATACCGCCAGGAAAACGTCTTCAAATACCAGAATACCCAATATGAATTCCGTTTCCGAGTTGGCTGTCCTTTTAAGATCCAACAGCAGTTTAGTAATGATGGCACTGCTGGAGATGCCGGTTATCCCGGCCACAACAAATGCTTCCGGCCAGGAGTGGAAAAACAACCAGCCGAAGGCCAGTCCCCGCAAGAAATTAAGGCTTACGTAGACGGTCCCTCCTTTTAAAAGGGAGGTGCCGGCTGAAGCCAGTTTGCCGGCCGAAAACTCCAGGCCCAGGTAAAAAAGCATCAGCAGAACACCTAAGCGCGCGAGCAGTTTTATGGACTCCGTTTGACTGACTAGAGACAGCGATATTCCCTGTAGGTCGGGAGCATGAGGACCAACCAGCATGCCTATAAGAATCAAAAAAGGAATGGAGGAGAATTTCAGTTTTCCGGCGATAAAAATTGCCACACTGATAAACGTAAAGGCCAGGCCCAGGTTAAAAATTAAATCATGGGTCAATTTTCATTTTCCCTTTCGACATCTTTTTTGTTCTTTAACATATCCTCAAATAGTTTCATCTTTTCCTTGGTCCCTGCTGCTACCACCGTGTGACCGGGTGTGAATATATAGCCTGGTCCTGGGTTAATACGTGTGTTCCCCCTGCGAACCTTTCTGGAGTCCTTTTTTCCTTCAATAGCCGCAATTACGATGATGCCGTGATCTTTCCTCAGCCTCATGTCCCCTATGCTCTGGCCGGCAACTTCAGAACCTTCTTTTACTGCAATCCATTCAATATGTAAATCAGCCACTGCTGCTTCCAGTTTTTCCAGCATTTTGGGTTGATAAAAAGCCCCGCCGATGATAGAGCCCAATTGTCTTGACTCCATGTCGGTCATGGTTACCACGGATAAGGGGTCTTCCTCTTCGTCAGGAAAGTGATATACTTCCCTGGTGCCTTCATCATGAATAATAACCGACACGATATCTCCGTTTTCCAGGGTAACTTCATATTTTTTCCCAAGCCCCGGCAGCTCAGCTTCTTTGATGGTTGCCATATTAAAACCTCCCATAGAGTACTCTGGCTCTTTGTCTTTTTGATTATATCATAAAATATATCATAAACAATTTCCTCTCCAGTGAAGGATTTCCAATATATATCTAGTATATTGAAATTATAAACTAATCTAATAATTCCAGCTACTGAGGAGGTTTTAAAATTGAGATCGGTTCTTTTTCAGCCCATTAATCTAGGCGGATGTCAATTAAGCAGCCGAATTACCATGACTCCTACATTTGTAGCTTATAATAACCTTGACGGTACAGCAAGTGATGCAACCTATGAACATTACAGAGATATGGGAGCCGCTGGAGCAGGTATGGTGGTGGTGGAAAACTGTATTATCGATCATGAACGCTCATGGTTCGGCAGGCTTCTGCGCGTAGACCATGACAATTTCCTGCCGGGTTTAACGAAGCTATGCGGTGTGATTAAAGAAGGGGGGGCCGCTGCCTTCTGCCAAATAAATCACGGCGGTCGCTATTCCACTAACCCTAATCTAATTGCGCCTTCGCCCATACGGGCCTTCGACTGGCCCGAACCCCGTGAAATGACCTTTGATGACATAAAAGAGGTAATCCAAATGTATGCGCAGGCTGCCCTGCGGGTAAAAAGGGCTGGTTTTGACGGCGTGGAAATACACGGGGCTACGGGTTATTTACCTGCTCAGTTTCTTTCGCCTCGCACCAACAAGCGCAATGACGGGTATGGAGGCAGTCTGGAAAATAGGATGCGTTTTGGTTTGGAGCTGGTACAAGCAGTGAAGGATGCTGTAGGTGCCGGCTATCCTGTTGGATACCGGTTTATGGCAGATGAATGGATGAATGATGGATTGCAGCTAACAGAGGCAAAAGTTTACGCCGCAAAACTCAGCGCAGTGGGAGTGGCATATCTGTCTGTAACAGCAGGCCTTTATGAATCAATGTTCACCGAAGATAAAATAGACCTTTCTGAGCAGGAAAACTATATGGTTGATTACGCAGGTGCCGTAAAGGAAGTGGTGAATATACCGGTTGTTGCCGCGGGACGCATAGCCACCCCTGCTGCGGCGGAAATAGTTATTGATTCCGGTCAGGCTGATTTGATCGGGCTGTCCAGGGTTCTTTTGGCTGATCCCGAATGGCCGCGCAAGGCAAAAGAAGAAAGAGATCATGAAATTAACCTGTGCCGCACCAAATGTGACTCCTGTCTTAGTCTAGTAATGCAGCAAAAGCCAGCCATATGTGCTGCCTGGGATGTTGAACGCAAAAAGAAGTTCAGGGCACTTTTAGATAAATAAAGTAACGAAAAAAGCATTGCAGCATTTCAGGAGAGTGTAATAAAATGGGCAATGAAAAAAAACTATTTAAAACAGTATTAGATTCAATGAATTCCGCGGTGGTCATTATTGACCGTCAAGGGTGTATTAGTTATTTGAACCGGGTAGGGGAAGAGCTGCTTGGTGTTACCTTTGCGGAAATTAAGGGGGCGTATTACTCAGACGCATTTCCTATGCCGCCCGAAGAACGCTTTACCCTCATCACTTTGCAAACCGGCCGTGAGTTTAAAGATATTGGATATAAAAAGAGGCGTTTTAATAATAGAAAAATTATTACCGATACTCTTTTACTACGAGACGATAATGGAAATGTACTTGGGGCTGCAGGTATCTTTAAGGATATTACTGTCTTTCACGAGATGGAGTATCAGCTGCGGGAAGGTGCCAAGCTTTCCCTGATGGGGGAAATGGCAGCGGGGATGGCCCATGAAATTCGCAATCCGCTGGCCTCTATAAAGGGATACCTGCAATTCATGGAACAAAAGGCCCAAAATCAAAATTTGTCCGGGCAGAAAGTAATGGATTACTGTTCTATAATGAAGGATGAATTAGAGAGGTTAAATAACCTTACCAACGACTTTTTACAGCTGGCAAAGTTAAACCCAAAGAATATGGAACCCTTAGATCTAAATAAATTGGTAGAATCAATTGCTGCAGTAGTCAGCCATCGTGTATGCCAAAAAGGAATTAGATTAGAACTCGATTGTTGTAAAAATGCCTGGGTTTCAGGTGAAGAGGCATCCTTGAAACAGGTACTCATAAATCTCATTAATAATGCTATAGATGTACTTCCACCTGAAGGTGAACTTAAGGTGATAACGAAAATTGATCGGGACTGGGCCTATTTACAGGTTGTGGATAACGGACCCGGTATACCCCCTGGGGTGTCGGAAAACATTTTTACACCGTTTTATTCCACCAAAGAGGGTGGGACAGGCCTCGGTTTGGCCATTTCCCAGAGGATAGTGCACGGCCATAAGGGTAAAATAAAGGTGGAAAGTGAGCAAGGTCAGGGGGCCAGGTTTATTATTAATCTGCCAGCATATCAAGCGGAGGGTGGAAATTAATTGGTTATAAAGAGTAATAGCTTGGCATCTGTCGCAGGCACAGAGCTGCGGCGTCTTCTTGAAATTAGTAGTGTCAGCGGCGATGAGACGGAAATACTCGCCTACTTGGAGAAAAGGTGCCGGGAAATGGGCTTTCGGACGGAACATCAAGAAGTAATAGGTGTTCGCTATAATTTATTGGTTAATCCCTTGCCGGAACCCGGCTTGATTATTACTGTACATACCGATACCGTGCCGGACGAAATCAACGGTAGTACCTGCCGTTACGAAATTGACGGGGAGCGGTTTTACGGCCGGGGGGCGGCAGATGTAAAAGGAGGAACGGCTGCCTTACTGGCGGCCATGGATGAACTTTTTCATCATAGTTACATGAAAGATTCCGGGATGCCTCCTATAACTTTTGCCTTCACTGTGGATGAAGAGCGGGAGGGCCGTGGGTCAGAGGAGTTAGCCCGTCTGGGTGGTCATGCCGCGGTGGTCATTGAGCCCACCGATTTGAAAATATGTACGGCCCAGTCCGGCTCGGTGATTATGCAGCTTCGCGTTTACGGCCGATCTGCCCACGGTGGAGAGTTTGAAAGTGGATATAATGCAGCGCTGCGGGCTATGGATATGTTGGAAAAGATTGATCGACTTCCTGTCCTGAACCGTCGGCACAGATTGGCCGGCCATGGAGGGTATAACCTGCAGATGATAAACGCCGGCAGCAGAGAAATGGCGGTTCCCAGGCAGTGCGACCTACTCCTGGATTTTCGGGTGTTACCGGATGAGGAGCCCGCGGATGTGCAAACTGCAGTTGATAACCTGATCAATAAATACGACGGGGTGGACAGTAAGTGGCTGGAAGTATCCGGTGCTTACCAAATCAGTGAGACTGAGCCCATCGTTAATTTGATGCAATCATGTTATAAAGAGGCTTTGCACGAAGAACCCTGCCTGGGTGCCATTCATAGCTGGACGGACGCGGAAAACCTTAATAATGCCGGTACCAAGTCTTTGGTTTTCGGTCCTGGTAATTTAGCGTTAAGCCATACCGAGGAGGAGTACGTTGATTTACCGGAAGTAGTGAAGGCGGCGCAAGTGTTTACCAGCTTAATATCGCGGTCGCACCAATTAAAGCAATAAAAAAGAGGCCAGGCTACTTTTTTACATTTTGCCTAAAAGTAGCTTGGTCCTTTTTTTCTCCCCTTAAGGCGTATTCGGAAGTAAATTTATATAATTATTTGCCAATTAAAGGAAAATAATGGTTGGATATAGAATAATTGCAAAATGATGTCCATACCGTGGTTTGTAAGGGGGAAAACCAGTGCGCGTATACACTATATCACAAGTTGCTGACTTGGTTGGCGTTTCTGCTACAACTGTCAGAAACGCCATTCAGGCAGGAAAGCTAACGGCTTCTAAGGATCCCGGCCCGCGGGGAAAGTATCAGGTGACCCAAGGGGCACTGGATGCTTGGGTAGATGCGCGCCGGGGAAATAATGTGCAGGCGGAGCAGTGTGATGGCCGAAAAGGAAAGGGAAACGAAGGTACATCGATTGATTTGATCCCGTGGGACTATGTAGAAGGAGTACAGGATAAATTGCACGGTGCTATTTACCGGGCCGGTCAGGCGGAAGCACGTGCTTGTTTTTTAGACGAAGAGGTTTCTAGGTTGAGAGAGGAAAGAGAACGGGAAAGGGATCGGTACGAAGCCCGAATCAGGGAATTGGAAAACCATCTGCATCAGCAGCAAAAGGACGTGATGGAGCGCATGGAGGCCAGGGAGAAGGTAATGTTAGAATTTATTTCCTCTTGGAGGGATGCAGCAGCCGGCACCAAAAACAGAAGAAAGCCATGGTGGAAAAATTGGGCTAATATTATTTTTGCTAAGGAACCAAAAAAGCGGTCACTTTAAATTAAAGTGCCGCTCTACTGTTTGGAATTTCAGATTCATTATACATACGTTTAGTTAGAATCCTTCTATTGGGTCCCTGATTCTTCTTTATCCCATGTCTCTCCATCTTTGTCCATTTCTTTTCACTAAACAACTTTTTAAAACCGTATTTTTTATAAAGCGACAGAGCGGGTTTATTATGGTTGCCTACCCAAAGGCCTATTTTTCCTGTACCGTGGTTTTCTACGAAATCGATTCCCGCTGTTAGCAAGGTTGAACCAAGGCGACGGCCCCGGTGTTCGTAATCAATGACAAATTCGTGCACTTCCCCTAAAGGTTCTTTGTTACGAATTTGCCAACACCGGTCTACTATTATAAAGCCGAGCATTTCTCCCTCGCTTTCAGCAACCAGCACTTCCGGAGAACTTTCTTCCCAAAAAGATTTCAGGTAGCCAAAAACACCTTTGCCCAGGGTGTCCGCATATTCAGGATACTTTCTGTACGCTTTCCTGTATACATCCGCCATTTCTGTTATTTGCGCGCCTGGCTGGTTGAGTTTGTGAATTTTAAAATCTGTTACTAAACTACACCGTCGGTCACATTCGCCTGTTTCTCCCGCATTAGCGAGCATGAATTTCAAACCTCCTGCAATTCCGTTAATTTGGTGATCAGTTACTTCACATTTATCATACTATCCGTGGGTGTAACAAGCAAACCGGTAGAATGCGCACAGTCTCGTACATGTGTTTATTGGCGTTTATGTGACTGGTACAAATTATTAACACGCTAATCTCTTTTGCTATGCGTTGATATACTCGCTTATAGGAGTGGAAGTTGTTAAATGAAAGAGGCGCGGTAATCCGCGCCTCTTTACATCCTTAATTTTTAATTTATGCCACCGATATTATATAGTTCGTCAAAACAAGTTCTGAAGAATGCTGCAGTTTTTTCGGAGCGGTGCTTAAAACTTACTCCGCCCGTAACTATAACGGTGGGGGTGGTGTCGCTCTTGACCTCCGTTACCTCAATCTCGATGGCGACCATGGCTTTATTGGCATCCATGGGTTCCTGTTTAATCTTGGCCGTTCCTTTAATGCCTACCGCTATGTCTTCGCCATCTAAAACAGTAACTATCACTTTACCGTTGTCTTTAATATTTAATGTGGTTTGATGATTTTTAACCAGGCCGATTAATATTGTTTTTTCGTCCGGCGCACAAAGAAGATGTACCGGCATGGCGTGGGGATAACCCTCGGATGTAACGGTGGATAACACCACTGTGGTTGATTCCTGGTTAAATAAATCCTTAACTTCCGGTGGTAGCGTGTTGCCAAGAATCTTAGACATAATATACCTCCGATGCTAGTTTAAATACCATTGTTGTAGCCTCTCTTTGTACCAATTATCCAACCATATTTAAAATCCTGTTATAAAGAACAAATTTTTTCACTTTCATTTAAAGCTTGCGGTGATCAATCACGCGTTTTGCTTTACCTTCACTCCTGGGAAGGGATTTTGATTCTACAAACTTAACACGAGCACTTATATTTAATACACTTAATATCCTGGACCTAATGCGGTGTTCCAAACCTTCCAGGTTGCGAATGGTATCCGAAAACATTTTCTCGGAAAGTTCCACCTGGATTTCCATGGTGTCCAACTCACCTTTGCGGTAGACTTCGATCATATAGTGCGGTTCTGCCTCCCCGAACTCCAACAGTACGCTTTCTACCTGGGAGGGGAATACATTTACGCCGCGGATGATCAACATATCATCGGTCCTACCGGTTACCCGCTTCATGCGCACGTGGGTCCTGCCGCACTCACATTTGTCGTAATCCAGTACGGTAATGTCCCGGGTGCGGTAGCGAATAACAGGAAGGGCTTCCTTGGTTATGGTTGTGAGGACAAGCTCTCCTTGTTCGCCGGGTGGTAGATGTTCTCCGGTATCAGGATCAATAACTTCGGCAATGAAATGATCTTCAAAAATATGTGAGCCCTGTTTAACCGGGCATTCCATGGCTACCCCTGGGCCCATTACTTCACTGAGGCCGTATATGTCCAGGGCGGTTATGTTTAATTTTTCCTCTAGCTGTTTACGCATGTTTTCGGACCAGGGTTCCGCGCCGAATATGCCGGTTCTAAGGGGTAAGGATCGAAAGTCTAATCCGGCCTCGGCACCGGAGTCGCCCAGGTACAAGGCGTAAGACGGAGTGCAGGTAAGAATAGTGGTTGCAAAATCCTGCATCAGCATCAGCTGCCTTCCGGTATTACCACCGGAGATGGGGACAACAGTGGCGCCCAGACACTCGGCACCGTAATGTACACCCATACCGCCGGTGAATAAGCCATAGCCGTAAGCATTTTGGACCACGCTTTTTCTATCACCGCCGCCAATAACCAGGCACCTGGCAATGAGGTTGGACCACGTTTGGATATCTCCCGCGGTATAACCAACTACCGTAGGTTTTCCTGTGGTACCTGATGATGCGTGGAGTCTTACTACATCATCCATGGGTACAGCGAACAGGCCATAGGGATACTGGTCCCGCAGGTCCTGCTTGGAGGTGAACGGTAGGTGCTTCAGGTCATCCAGACTTTTAATGTCACCCGGTTCAATGCCTTTTTCTTTAAATGCCTTTTGGTAGAAGGGTACAGTTTTATTTACCTTGTTGACAGTCTCTTGCAGACGACTTAATTGTAATTGTTCGATATCCTGCCTGGACATGGTTTCATGTTTTTCATCCCAATACTTTAGTAATCCCATCCTATCCCACTCCTTAATTTTCTTAAACTAAAAAAAGCCCGCAAGTCCTGACAAGGACGAAAGTACGGACTTCCGCGGTACCACCTTGATTGGTAATATCATAACCCACTATAGGATAAGGGAACCGTTTCTAAAGGGTAAACCCCATTAAAAAAAGCTTTTCATCCGAAGGGACGAAAAGCTCGCGGTACCACCCTAGTTGGTTATATAAACCCACTCTTAAAAAGGGTACGGGAAAAGGTCCTAATACCCCTTTCCTTTTAACGGTGGAAATTTCCGTCCGGACCTACTTGCACGCGCGGTTTCAGCCCGGCAACTCGGGGGAGAACTTCAACGGATCATTCTCTGGAAACGCTTCCAGTCACGGCGCTTCCTCCCTGGAGAGATGGGGCCCGGCTACTTTTCCCCGTCATGGCTTTTAGATATAGTTTTCAATTAACTATAAATTACAGGTAAATAGCCTTCGTGTCAAGGGTAATTTAAAAAGGGTGCGTAACATGTCCCGGAAACCAAAAATAAATGCCGGTTAAGAGGGGATTTGTCAGGAGCAGTCGAATAATTTGAAAAGAGAGGGGAGGTGGAATTTTGGTGTCTTCGGAGAGCAAACTTTTAGGGGCTTTGTGCCACGGGTCCATGTTTATTGGCCTACCCATTGTTGTACCATTGTTAGTTTATCTACTAAAAAAGGATGATCAGTTTGTAAATCACCATGCTAGAGAGTCCCTGGCCATGCACATTATCGGCCTTATATTGGGTGTGGTGGTGGGAATATCTTGCGCTATCCTGATAGGTTTTTTATTGATTATTCCGATGGTTATTCTAGGCCTTATTTATAGTATTTTTGCTATTATAGCAATTATAAAGTGCCTTTCCGGCGAATATTACCATTATCCCATTACCAGCAAATTCGCAGTGTCCTGGTTTAAAGATTAAAAAAGGGGGACTGTCCCCCTTTTTTAAGTGTGATCGATTTTTAGTCCCTTGGGCGGGCGGGGACCGAAAAACTGGTAAAAGTCCACCTTGATGCGGCCGTTATAGAGCTTTCGCTTCTTATTCGCCTGGCGCCCGAAAAGTGCTTCGAAATTTTCATTAGCTGTGAGCAAATATATGGACCAGGTATCCAATCCTTTAAATGTCTTACCTATTTCCCGGTAGAGGTGTTCAACTTCCTTTTTCTCCCCGCTTCTTTCCCCGTAAGGCGGGTTGCATATGATGTAGCCGTATTTAAATTTGGAACTTAAGTCTACCGCGGACTGTTGTTGAAAGTGTATCTGCTTTTCTACCCCCGCCTGGCGGGCATGGTAACGGGCCAGGTCGAGAACCCTTTTGTCGATGTCTGAGCCTATGATGCGCAGGGGCTTATCGCGCTTAGCTAAATCACGGGCCTCTTCCCTGGCTTGCTCCCAGTATTGCGTGGGAATGTTAGGCCATTCTTCTGCCGCAAATTTGCGGTTCAGCCCGGGGGCTATGTTTTGTCCAATTAAAGCTGCTTCGATGGGGATGGTACCGGACCCGCAAAAGGGGTCAATAAGTGTTCTTTCCGGTTGCCACCTGCTTAAAGAAATCATGGCTGCGGCCAGGGTTTCCTTTAAAGGAGCTTCGGCGGACAGCTTTCTATAGCCTCTTTTATGCAACCCCGGCCCGCTGGTGTCAATGGTCAGGGTAACTATATCCTTGAGAATTGCCACCTCTATGGTAAAAGTAGGTCCCGTTTCTTCGAACCAATCCCGGCAGTAGGTCTCTTTCATTTTTTCCACTATGGCTTTTTTGACTATGGCCTGGCAATCAGGAACGCTATAAAGTTGTGATTTGATCGATTTCCCTTTAACCGGAAAGCGGGCATTTGCCGGGAGCCACTGGTCCCAGGGCAGGGCTTTGGTCTGTTGAAACAATTCTTCAAAGCTTAGGGCTTCGAACTCCCCCATTTTAACCAGTACCCGGTCGGCGGACCGCAACCACAGGTTGGTCCTGCAAATGGCCTGCTCGTTGGCCACAAAGGTAACTTTACCGTTTTCGGTTTTTAGGTTTTCATACCCCAGTACATTTATTTCCCTTGCCACTACAGCTTCCAGGCCGAACGTGGCCGTGGCTGTTAGTTCAACTTTAGCCATTTATTTTCCCACCTCAGGTTTTCTATAAAATAGTTTTTCCATTGTGTTCACACCTATCCACTGGTCAATAGCCCATATTATACCATAGGAAACGTTAAATGATTACTATTTTGCAGGATTCATGGGTCTAGTTTATGAAAGACAGTAGTTGAGGGGGAGATAGCATGGAATGCAAAGATATCATTTATGAGAAAAAGAATAGTATTGCCAGAATTACATTAAACCGTCCGGAAAGTTATAATGCGTTTAGTGTGGATATGTTGGACGGGTGGCACAGGTCACTGTTGGATGCCCGCAGAGATGATTCCATAAGGGTGATAGTGATTACCGGAGCCGGAAAGGCGTTTTGCTCCGGGGGAGATATAAAGTCTATGCAGGCCGGCAGGGGATTTCTGCATGGTTATGGCCAAGAGGGCAGGGACCTATTGCCACTGGACTTCAAGAAGAGTCTGCAGCAAATTGTACACCGTATACCCTTAGTTCTGGCCAGCCTGGATAAGCCGGTAATAGCAGCCGTCAACGGACCGGCCATGGGTGCGGGACTTGATATGGCTTTAATGTGTGATATGCGCATTGCTTCCGATAAAGCGGTCTTTGCTGAATCTTACATTAATGTGGGACTGGTGCCCGGAGATGGCGGCGCGTTCTTTTTACCGCGTCTGGTGGGGGTGGCAAAAGCGATGGAACTTTTGCTTACCGGTGCGAGTATTGACGCCGAAGAAGCATTGCGTATAGGACTGGTGAACAAGGTTGTGCCGGCGGAGAAACTGGAAGGGGAGAGTATGGAGCTTGCCGGTAAAATTGCCGGAAAGTCACCCCAGGCAGCGAGTTTAATAAAGAAACTGGTATACCAGGGGCTAAACAGTGATATGCAGTCTGCGTTGGAAGCAGTATCTTCTCACATGGCTGTGGTAAGCTCTTCAAAGGACCATAGGGAGGCGCTTGAAGCCTTTTTTGCCAAAAGAGATGCCAATTTCAAAAATGAGTAGTGTCAATAGTATAAAATCATTCCTCTTTTTGGCGAGCAGCTTTTAAAAAGAACCTAAAAAGGTTCTTTTTTTATACTTTAGGAAAGTATACCTTGCCATATAAATGGCTTGTGGGTACATCATCCCATGCTGTGCTTGAAGGCGTAACCACCATAAGTATAAATAATATAAATATTCAAAAAAATTAATAGAACTTTGTCGTCAATCTGCTATTGAAGCTCGAATAATGACAGGTAAACTAACTCTAATTACGTAAATAGTATGCAAAATTAGGTGCAAATTGGGAAGGAGAGATTTACATGGCCATGGTTTTAGCTTTTTTTGCCGTGCTTATTGCTGCTCTGGCATGGTTTGGGTTTAACGTAAATAAACGTGTTAGTTACCTTCGTATAGGACAGGAAGAAAACCGGAGTGATAAGGTAGGCGAGAGGATAAAGGGAATACTGATTTATGTTTTCGGCCAAAGAAAGTTGTTAAAAGAAAGGTTTGGAATTATTCACTTCTTTATATTTTGGGGTTTTGTCATCATATCCTTGGGAACTCTTCAGTTTATAGGTGAAGGGCTTTCGGAAGGTTTTATCTTCCCGCTCATTGGAAGTAATCCTTATTTCTATCTGATAAAGGATATCTTTAGTGTCCTGGTTTTGGCAGCGCTTGGGGTTGCCGCTTACCGGCGTTATGTCATTCGGCCTGCAAGAATTGAGGCTAATTTGGATGCCGGAATCATTTATCTTTTTATTACCGAACTTATCCTAACAGAATTTGCCGCCAGCGGCATCAGGACAGCACTTCATCCTTCCCCGCACACAGAGTTGGCGCCCGTATATAATGCAGTAGCAGGTTATATTAGTGGGTTTGGTGCGGCAGCTCCCTCGCTGGTTGCTACTTACGTTGTTCTCTGGTGGGCACACGTCATACTGCTGTTGGCGTTCTTGGTATTCCTGCCCCATTCCAAGCATATGCACTTGATGGCAGCTCCTTTTAATGTTTTCTTCCGCAGCCTAAAGCCTAAGGGTGGGCAAATCAAACCCATGGACCTGGAAGATGAAGAGATGGAGGATTTCGGTGCAAGCCGGGTGGAGCTGTACACATGGAAGCAGCTTTTGGATGCTTATGCCTGCGCTGAATGTGGCAGGTGTCAGGATAATTGTCCGGCTTATTTGAGCGGCAAGCCCATCTCTCCTAAGGATATGATACATAAGATTAAGGATCATGTACTGGAAAAAGGAGAGGTTTTAACTCGTTTAGGCACTAATTCTACGGAAGAGGCATTGGAAAAAGCTGAGGCAGTTTCAGATGAAGCCGCCACAAAAGTGCTAAATAAAGAGTTGATCGGTGATGTGCTTACCGAGGATGAAATCTGGTCCTGTACCACATGTTACTCCTGTCAGGAGCAGTGCCCTGTGCTGAATGAGCATATTAACAAGTTTATTGACGTCCGGCGCAGTTTAGTGTTGGAGGAAAGTAATTTCCCACAGGAAGCTCAAACAGCCTGTAGAAATGTGGAAAATAATTTTAACCCCTGGGGCATTGGCTGGAGCGACAGGGCCGATTGGACCGAGGACCTGGAAATAAAACTAATGGAAGATGATAGTAATGCGGACATACTCTACTGGCCCGGGTGTGCCGGCGCCTTTGATGACCGGAGCCAAAAGGTTGCTACGTCCTTTGTTAAGATAATGCAGGAAGCAGGGGTTAATTTTGGTATATTGGGTACGGAGGAAAAATGCTGCGGGGATTTTGCCCGCCGTATTGGGAATGAGTACCTTTTCCAGATGGTTGCCGAGGAAAACATCGAAACTATGAATGAGTACGGTGTCACCAGGATAGTAACTACCTGCCCGCACTGTTTAAATACCCTGACTAATGAATACCCGGAGTTCGGCGGCAAATACGATGTTATTCACCACACACAGTTTATTGCCCAATTAATTGATGAGGGTAAAATCAACCTGCGGGGCGACATGCCGGCAATGGATATTGCCTACCATGATTCCTGTTACTTGGGACGGTATAATGGAGAGTATAGTGCACCAAGAAAAATTTTACAATCTATACCGGGAGTTAAGATATTGGAGATGGAACGCAGTAAGGAACGCAGTTTCTGCTGCGGTGCCGGCGGAGGCCGTATGTGGATGGAAGAGCACCTGGGCGAGCAGATAAACCAGATGCGTGTAGACCAAGCGCTGGAAACTAACCCCCAAGCCGTTGGGGCCAACTGTCCCTTCTGTCTGACCATGATTGAAGATGGTTTGAAAGCTAGGGAAGTAAACGAAAATGTGGCTGCGCTGGATGTGGCCGAGATTGTGGTCAGGGCCATAAAATCTTCTGAAGGTGAGAAAAAAGAAGATGGTGATGCGGATGAAAAATTAGAAGCTGTAGGATAAGCCTGCAGCTTTAACGGATGAAACGGGATTTTTGCATGATTTTTTGGGGCGTTTTTTGATGGCAAACATTTTGGGTAGTTCTTTAGGGTCGTTTTTAGACGGGATTAACGGGATATATGGGATTTTTTGTTTTGCTTGGGTTCCTTTGTTGCTTCTTTGTATAGGATACTTTCTAATTCAAGGTATTTGTTGATATAATTTCTTTTATTTTTTAAATAATTGTTTTAATCTTTATCCTGCAATCCTGTAATCCTGTCTAAATGTTCTTCGCTTTTTTGTTTCTTAATATTTAGTGCAAGGCATATATGAGAAAGAGTTATGATGAGCGGGGAAAAGCCTTCTTTGGGGCATTTCTTTGGGGCCAACAATTTTCTTTGACAGGATTAACAGGATTAACAGGATTTTTAGTTTTGCTTGTTTTCCTTCATTATTTCTTTGCATACAATATTTATTAGCATTAATTCGTCTTGGCGGTTTTATTATATTTTAAATAATTCACATTAGCTCTTAGTTAACTCTTTTAAGCTTAACCTTATAACCAATTGGCTATTTTAAACGCTATCTTTAAATCCCTTATCCTGCAAATTCTGTAATCCTGTCTAATGTGTTTGCCTTTTCTTGCCTGTAAAGTGTCGAAAAAGATTCAAAATTGTCACATTTGTCATGTAGTTGACAGACTTCCCCACTGGAAATTGTTAACTTTATGAAAACAACTTTAGAAGGGGGGCAGTCACCTTTAAGAGCTTAAAAATAAAGATTTGGTTACCGTTAATTGTCTTGGTTGGTCTGGGATTTGCTGTGATAATTTCAAGTGGTTTCCTCCAAATGAAGGAAACCGTTTTGGAGCAGGAGAAAAATCGGCACCAGCTAATTCAAACCAAGGTCCAAAATGATTTGGAGAGCATTTTCAAAAGGACCCAGCTCGGAATAAGTGGTGTGGCCAATAACCCTGCAATCCAAAAGGCCTTTGCAGAGCGCGACAGGGAAAAGTTAACCCAATTGACGAGCCCTATTTGGGATCAGGTAAGTAAACAGGGAATGCAGCAGTTTCAGTTTCATTTATCGCCTGCGACTTCCTTTTTGCGGTTACATAAGCCGGGCAAGTACGGAGACGATTTATCTTCTTTTAGAGCCACAGTTATTAAGGCTAATGAAACTAAAGAAACTGTATCCGGGCTTGAGGAAGGCAGGGGCGGCATAGGTTTTAGAGTTGTCACACCTGTCTTTTATCAGGGTAGTCATGTGGGTAGCGTGGAGTATGGGATGGGTTTTGGACAATCTTTGCTTGAAAACTGGAAAGAAAGTGTCGGCGGAGAATTCTTTCTTTACTGTAATAATACCAGTGGAGTGGCATGGGATTCTGAAGATAGTAGCGGCTTGCTGGCAAAAACCGTTGAGGAAGATTTAGCTGCGGTTCCTGAAAGTATAATCGAAGAAGTTATGAAAACCAGCCAGCCGGATGTATTTTTAGCTGAGAATGATAAAAAGGCGGTAGTAATAACTCCATTTCAAGACTACCAGGGCAAAACAATAGGATACATTAAAAATGTTCAGGATCGCGGTGAGGTTTTGGAAAAGCTGCAGGCTACCTTGCGGTTGGTTATAATCATTTTCTTGATCTGTATATCCATCCTTACGGCCCTTACTTTCCTAATTGTTTCTAAGCTGCTGGCTCCTCTTACCATACTGGAAGCTGGAATGGCCAGGGTAGGAAAAGGGGACTTGACGGTTGATTTCACCATTGATTCCCGTGACGAAATGGAAAGACTTGCTAACAGCTTTAAACAAATGATGCAGGGTGTGACAAATTTTGCATTCCGTACCAAAGATGGAATGAGGAAACTCAGTGAAACCGAAAGTACTATGCACTCCTTTATAGAGCAAACCAACAGTTCTATGCAGGAGGCTGCTGTAGCAGCCAATGAATTGGCTTCAACCTCCAGTCATATGGATGATAATATGTCAGCAGTGGCCAAGGAGGCTGAAATTGTTACCGAAACAGCTGCCGAGGGCAGTCGCACCAGCCAGGAAGCAGCAGGCGGTATTAATTCAGTAAATACAAGCATTATCGGCCTCGGGGATACTGCCAGTGATCTTGATCATAAATCAGAGGCAATAGGGCGTATCGTTGAACTGATTAATAGTATTGCCGACCAAACTAATCTTCTGGCACTGAACGCGGCCATTGAGGCTGCCCGTGCCGGCGAACAGGGCAAGGGATTTGCAGTAGTAGCTGAGGAAGTCCGTAAGCTGGCCGCTCAGACTACCGAGGCTGCCGGTGAGGTTTCCTCCATGGTAGAAGAAGTGCGCATGCAAGTACAGTCCGTGGTTACGGCGGTCCAAAGCAGCGCGGGTGAAATGGAGTCCGCAACACAAACGGTTAATGAAACTGAGCGAAGTTTTGCACATATTGCAGAAGCTTTAAATGATATGTCAGAGCGGGTTAAAGCATCTCTGGAAGGGGTAAAGCAGATAAACAGCTCCAGCCAGCAGGTAGCTGCGGTGGTTCAAGAGCAAACTTCGGCTACTCAGGAAATAGGGGCTGTCAGTGAAACCCTGGATAGTCTGGCCGGGGATCTAAGGCAGCAATTAACTTGGTTTAAGTTAAAGGAAGTTAGTGAGGACATAAGTAATGATGCCTAACCTTGAATTTAGAGCAAGAGAAAAGTTGTTACCGTATACGGTAACAACTTTTTTTGTTGGCAGGATTTACTTAAGCTCTTTGGTCGAGATCATTTCCAGTAGCTTGGCAAATTGTTTGTTTAAAAGTTCATTAATGGGTACGCCGGTTTCCTCACTCTTTTTCTGTACCACCGGCAGTTGGTATTGTAAGAACTCGGTTATAATAAACTCAATTACCTGGTCCTCGGACTGCCCTGTTTTGGCAGCATATTCTTCCAATATTTTGTTTGTGTCTTCAGAGAGTTGAAGTTCAAATCCTTGTCCTTCTTGGTTGGCTGCTTCTTCCGACATGTCAGACATCCTTTCCTAAAAATTTTTCTAAATAACCTTTTCGCTAATGAATTATTAGAAGCCTTCCCCTAGTTAAAAACTTTATATCCGCATTAGTATTATTTTTGCGCTTTACTGTTAAATAATATATCTTTATAATTGACTATATAAGAAATAGAAATATATCGTTAGAAAGGGTTTGTTACTATTGGAAAAGCAAAGCAACAATATGACAGTTTACCCGCGTGATAAGAAATTTAGATTTTCCTGCCACCATGGCTTGGATTGTTTTAATAACTGTTGCCGTGATATCAACATCTATCTTACCCCTTATGATGTTTTAAGGATGAAAAACAAGCTGGGTATTAAGTCGGGTGACTTTCTTGAAAACTATACCACCCAGCAGGATAATGGTGGTTTCCCCGCTGTGCTGATAAAAATGAATGAAGATGATAATCTTAAATGCCCCTTTCTCACCCCGGGCGGATGCCAGGTTTATGACGTACGAAGCTGGGCCTGCCGAATTGCCCCGGTGGATGTTACAGAAAGCGGCTACGGCTTTATTTTTGACAGCACATTTTGTCATGGTCTCAATGAGGACAAGGAGTGGACCGTGGAAGAATGGACGCAGAATCAGGGGCTGGAGATATACGAGCAAAAGGAAAAGTCATTTAATAGAATTCCTCTTCACTTTCACTTTACCGGCATGAAGAATTTGGATAAGCACATAAAAGATGTTGTTTTTATGGCCTGTTACGATTTAGATAAATTTAGAAAATTTATCTTTGATACCGGTTTCCTAAGTTATTTTTGGGTTAACCCGGAGCAATTAGATAAGATTCGGGAAGATGATGAGGCACTGCTCCAATTTTCTTTCCACTGGTTATTAAACGATTTTGAAGAGGATTTAACTATGGAGATCATGGATGAAATGAAGTAATAATTGTTCACCATTGACAGGTTCTTGATAAGATTGTAAGATTAACGTAAGTTTTTGAGCGTAGTTAGTAGTTTAGAGTTGAGAAGAGTATAGTTAAGAGGAGAAGAGCTGAGATGAGCCGGAGTCTTGCCAATAACCGGTACTCACTTGAGTGCCGGTTTTTTATTCTCCTTGGGTACAGCGGAGTAATTAGTTGACCGGCTAGATTAATCAGGAGGTAAATGAGATGAGAAAAGTTGTAGCTGTTGTAGCACTGGTGGTATTGGCTTTAGCGGTAACAGGATGCGGTGGTAATCAAGACAGTGCCGGTGATAATGTATTGAAGATAGGAGTAGCCCAGTTTATGTCCCACCCGGCGCTGGAGTTGGACCAGCAGGGTTTCTTGGACCAAATAAAAGAAGAAGGTTTTGTTGATGGGGAAAACGTTGAGATAGACATACAAAATGCTCAAGGTGACCCCAACCTGGCCAAGACTATTACTGATAAGTTTGTGGCTGATAAAGTGGATATAATCCTGGCTATAACTACACCGGTTGCCCAGGCAGCAGTGCAGGGTACCAAAGGGACTGGTATTCCGGTAGTATTTATTGCCGTTTCCGACGCTGTGGGAGCCGGTCTTATTCAGTCACTTGACCAGCCTACGGGTACGGATGTTACCGGTGTGTACAGTGCTGATCCGGTGGAACAGCAAATGGATTTAATAGAAGAAACTGTTCCGGACATGTCCCGGCTGGGTATTGTTTATAATGCAGGAGAGGCTAATTCGGTAAGCAACAAAAACAGGATTGAGAAATATGTATCCGGAAAAGACTGGGAAGTTGTAGAGGCTCCGGTCGCCAGTACCAACGATGTGCAGATTGCTGCACAGTCACTGGTAGGAAAGGTTGACGCAGTCTTTGTTCCCCAGGACAATACAGTAATTTCAGCCCTGGAGGCATTGTTGAAAGTAATGCAAGATAATAATATTCCTTTCTTCGCCGGAGATACAGAATCAGTCAAGCGGGGAGCTATAGGCACCATAGGCAACGATGAGTACGACTGCGGTAGACAGGGAGCGGAAATGGTGGCCAGGGTTCTTAACGGCGAAAAAGCCGGCGCGATAGTACCGGAAGAAATTCGTAAACGTACCACCATGGTTAACAAAACTGCGGCTGAAAAAATTGGCCTCGAGATTCCACAATCCGTACTTGACCGGGCGGACGAAGTGGTGGAGTAATTTCAAAAACACCAGGGGCTAAAGGTGCTGGAGTAAAGAGGCACTATTGCCCTTTGAAAGAAGTGAAATGCCTTGGAAAGCGTAATCATCAGTGGTTTACAACAGGGACTAATATATGGTTTTATGGCTTTGGGGGTTCTTTTGACCTTTGAGCTGCTGGGTTTTCCCGACCTCAGCGTGGAAGGGACTTTCCCCCTGGGTGCCGCAGTAACCGCCCGGGCCGTGGTGGAAGGCGTAGATCCTTTAGCGGCAGTATTTATGGGTGCCGTAGCCGGTGGTATTGCCGGGGCAGCTACGGGTGTAATGCATACCAAGCTAAAGGTGAACAATATTTTAGCGGGGATTCTTACAGCGACAGCCATTTATACCGTTATGCTTCGGACCATGGGCCGTCCGAATACGCCGCTTCTGGCTTATGACAATGTCTTCGGCCAGGTGCTGAGGTGGTTTGGCCAGGCTGAAAGCCACGTGAGTATCATACTTACTCTAGCGGTAATAGTTCTGGCCGCCAGGGTGTTGATGGGGTGGTTCTTGTCCACTGATTTAGGGCTTGCAGTTCGGGCAACGGGCAGCAACGAGAGAATGATCAGAGCTTTGGGAGTAAGCACTGATACCACAAAAATACTGGCTCTCATCATATCCAATTTCCTGGTCGGCCTTTCCGGCGCCCTGGCCTGTCAGGCGCAGGGATTTGCCGATGTGGGTATGGGTATGGGCGTGCTGGTTGCCGCCATTGCTTCGGTCATAATAGGGCAAACCCTATTCGGAAAAAGCAAGCTGAGCATAGTATTAACCGGTGTAATTTTAGGTTCCATTGTTTACCGCGCCGTTCTCGCCATGGCTTTGCGTGTAGGCCTTCCCGCTGAAGACTTTAAAATGATTACTGCCGTATTGGTGCTCCTTGCCCTTACATTGCCTAATGTTGGTTTGAAGGGGCGGGTTGGCAGCCTTATGCCGGGCTTATTGAAGGGGATAAACGGAAACAATGCTAAATCCGGCTACCGGTCTGAAAGCGTGGCCGGTATAGGCAGGCAAGAGGTGGATAGGTAATGATTGAACTGCAGCAGATCACAAAATTTTTTTTTGAAGGTACACCCAATGAGGTTAAAGCCATTGATAATATAAATTTTAAAGCAAAAAGAGGCCATTTTGTCACCATCATAGGAAGTAACGGTGCGGGAAAATCCACCTTATTAAAAGCCATAACCGGGGTGATTCCGGTGGATTCAGGAAGTATTAAGCTGGAGGGCACTGATGTTACTAATCTTCCTGAACACAAGCGAGCACGGGAGATAGGGCGTATAGACCAGGATCCAATGGCCAGTACCGCAGGAGAAATGACCATTGAGGAGAATCTGGCCATGGCTTATTTGCGTGGTCAAAAACGCGGGCTATCCCGCGCGGTAAACAGGAAAAGAACCGAAAGATTTGCCGAGGTACTTAAAGACCTCGGTCTGGGTCTGGAGAATCGCCTGGAGGTGCCGGTGGGAACTCTTTCCGGAGGTCAGCGGCAGGCGCTGGCACTGGTAATGGCCACCATTGCCCGTCCCAAGCTTTTACTTTTGGATGAGCATACAGCGGCCCTCGATCCCAAAGCTGCCGGGTTGGTGATGAGTATTACCCGGCGTCTTGTTGAATCTCACGGTCTTACTACGCTGATGATTACGCATAACATGGAACAGGCATTGAAATACGGTAATCGGTTGATAATGATGCACAGGGGAAAAATTATACTTGATATAAGTGCAGAGGAAAAGAAAAAACTATCGGTATCCGATCTTATTGCCAAATTTACAGCTAGCAGCGGCTCAGCTTTTAATGACGACCGGGTGCTGTTGGCTTGAAAGAGAAGGGATAGTCCTTTATGAAAAAGGACTGTCCCTTTATTATTGCTAAGGAAAAACACAAGTTTTTGGTGCCTGGCACCAAAAACTTGTGTTTTGTTACGTAACGTTTTCTTTAATGGGCCACATTCTCCATGCAGTATAAAACGAAGGCTTTAGATGGGTCTTTACGTATAGTTTCCATAATCGGCGGGGACACCGAGATTTCTCCCACAAAATTAAAGTCCTCGGAAAGGTCAAAATCATCCAATTCTGTTACTTTAAAGCATTCCAGGTTTGGTTTGGGATCTTTTGTTTTGATGTCCATACTTTGGTACTTTTTCTTAGCTTCTTGAAAGGAGTTAGCAAAGATTATATGGGTGTTTGTAGGATGTTTCATTGACTTAACCTCCTGCTGATCAATTCTTTATATTATAGATTTTATAATATTTAACAAGTTTAGACTGTCATCCGCGGGACATGATTGAGATAGGTATTGACAGTGCTATTATGTTTGTATATTCTAATATAGAGTAACTTTAATATACAAATAGCTGGATATAAGGAGTGTTAAATAATGCCCAAGAAGGTTTTAATTATAGGCGGTGTTGCCGGTGGGGCAAGCGCGGCGGCAAGGCTTAGAAGGCTTGACGAAGATGCCCAAATAATTATGTTGGAAAGGGGAGACTATGTCTCCTTTGCCAACTGCGGTCTACCTTATTACGTAGGCGGTGTGATAACGGAAAGAGATAAGCTTTTAATGCAGACGGAAGAAGGTATGGAAGCAAGGTTTAACATTGATATCAGGGTCCAAAGTGAAGTTACCAGGATTGATAGGGCCAAAAAGGAAGTTGAAATTGTTACCAAAGGTGAAACTTACCAGGAGAGTTATGACTACTTGATACTGTCTCCGGGAGCGGCTCCTGTTGTTCCTCCTATACCGGGTGTAGATATAGACGGTATTTATACTCTAAGAAACATGGCTGATGTGGATAGAATAAAAGGCCACGTAGATAAGGAAAAGCCTAAGCAGGCGGCAGTAATCGGTGGCGGGTTTATAGGCGTTGAAATGGCTGAGAATCTGAAAGAAGTGGGCTCGGATGTAGTTGTGATTGAAGCGGCGGACCAGATTACCGCTCCCTTGGACCTGGAAATGGCCAGGATGCTGGAAAAACATTTATCAGATAATGGTGTAAAAGTAATAACTGGCGATGGCGTGTCTGAATTTAAAGGGCGGGAAAACATAGAAGTTGTGTTGCGGAGCGGAGATAAAGTAGCAGCGGACATGGTCATCATGGCCATCGGCGTTAAGCCTGAGACCAAGCTGGCACAAGAGGCAGGACTGGACTTAGGTGAAAGGGGCGGCATCAAGGTCGATGAATATTTAAGGACATCGGACCCCTTCATATATGCAGTTGGTGATGCAGTGGAAGTAAAGGACATTGTAAATGAATATTCTACCTTGATCCCCCTTGCGGGGCCGGCAAATAAGCAGGGTAGGATAGCCGCGGATAATCTTTGTGGGAGAGAAGTTAGCTTTGCAGGTTCACAGGGCACATCGATTATTAAAGTCTTTGATTTAACCGGTGCCGCTACGGGAAATAATGAAAAAACGCTGCAGAGATTAAATATACCTTATCAAAAGTCTTACACCCATTCCCCTTCTAACGCGGGATATTACCCGGGTTCCTTTGTATTAACCATTAAGTCAATTTTCCAGCCAAATGACGGCAAGATATTAGGAGCCCAGATAGTGGGACGGGAAGGCGTGGATAAAAGAATCGACGTTTTAGCAGCAGCCGTAAGGCATGGCCTGACAGTGTACGACCTGGAGGAACTGGAACTTGCCTATGCCCCGCCCTACTCATCGGCAAAGGACCCGGTGAATATGGCCGGTTTTACTGCAGCCAATATTTTAAAAGGTGATGTGGAAGTTATTCACCTGGAGGAATTAGAGGCCCTTAACAAGGACAATTTCTTTTTGCTGGATGTGCGTACCAGGGAAGAATACGAAAATGGTTACATGGAAGGCGCGGTAAATATACCCGTGGATGATCTGCGGGCCAGGATAAATGAAGTACCTAAAGACAAAAAGGTTGTTATTTATTGTAAAATAGGTCTGCGGGGATATATTGCTTACCGTATATTGCACCAAAAAGGTTTTGACGCTTGTAACTTGAGCGGCGGTTATGATGTCCACCTGGCTAAAAATAATCGGTATGGTGAGGGAGTGCCAATGAACGAGCAAATGACCGACCAGGAAGAGCCGAATCTTGACCAAGTAAGGGAAAACGCCAAAAATGTGAAAATTGATGCCTGCGGTCTCCAGTGCCCGGGTCCGGTAATGAGGGTTTATAAGGAAATAGAGAATATTGAAGAGGGAGAAGTACTGGAGGTTCATGTGACCGACCCGGCTTTCGGCACAGATATAAAGGCATGGTGTCAAAGGACGGGAAATACGTTATTAGGTGTAGAAAAAGCAGAGCGAGCTTTTGTTGCCTATATAATGAAAGGAACCAAAACCGGTGCGGCCGATTCTTGCTGTGCGGCACCGGCGGTCCAACTTCCCCAGGGTAAATCAATAATAGTTTTTGATGGTGAGTTGGATAAGGCCATTGCCTCTTTCATTATTGCCAATGGTGCAGCAGCAATGGGACGGCCGGTTACTATGTTCTTTACCTTTTGGGGGCTTAATATTTTAAGAAAGGATTCTCCTCCCAAGGTTAACAAAACATTTATGGAGAAAATGTTTGGCATGATGATGCCCAGGGGCAGTAAAAAGCTTCAATTATCCAATATGAACATGTTCGGAATGGGTCCCGGTATGATCAGGGGTGTTATGAAAAAGAAAAATGTGTCCTCTCTGGAAGAATTAATAGTACAGGCCAGGGAAGCCGGTGTAAAGCTGGTTGCTTGTTCAATGTCCATGGACGTAATGGGCATCAAAGAGGAAGAGCTAATAGAAGGAGTTGAAATTGGCGGAGTGGCGGCTTACCTTGGTGAGGCGGAACAATCCAATGTTAACCTGTTTATCTAATATTTTTAGAAATTATGCCTTGCCATTATATGGCAAGGGTAAAGAAAAAGTACTGAAAAGCGCGCGCAAGGGGATTAATTTAGCGCGCTTTTCTTGTAAATTATAGTTGACCCGGACATGTAACGGCCATTATATTATAACTAAATGATTGTGGTGGGAGGTGAAATCGCCATGTCCGTACTGAATAACGCAAAATATATTTTAAACAGGCTGACCGGGCGGTTTCATGTCCCGTCCGGACTTTTGTATAGCAGTGAAACTAAGATTTTACACATCAGTGATACTCCCACAACATTATACCCGGCTATTGAAATCCTTTTGGATGTTTTAAAGCCGGATATACTTGTGCACACGGGTGACCTGGCTGATGATATTAAGCTGGAGATTGATCCGGGTTATTTAGATGCGTATAGTGAGGCAGTAATTCCTTTCCTGCACATGATGGAAGGGTCCCCGGCCGGTGAGGTTTATATTGTGCCGGGTAACCATGACTGCTTTCAAGTGGTCAGCCATAACACGGAAAAAACTCGACTGGTATCAGAGGGAGATGTACTGTCGGTTAAAGGAGTGTCTTTGGGGTTGGCTCATACTAAATCACGGCTGCCTGATACAGCCGGGTACAGATTGTACGGACACAATTTTTCCGGTGGTTCCGGCGGTAACGCAGTTTATTTAAATGGTTTAAAAAATGTAAACGTTATTCTTTGCCCTTCGGGGCGGGTAGAAAAGATTTCTTATCCTTTAACCGTTAATTATGACCGAAAATTGCATAACGGCTATGGAATTCCCAGGACGGTTTAACCGGGGGTGAATAAGGTGATTTTTGTTCGTACCGGGCCGCGCTTTTTATTTTTGCGTACTGAAGCTGAGGCCAAATTAAGGGAGAAACTGGTTGAAGTACTGCAAGGCAAAATTATGTCTTTTACTGAAGCCATGGAGATTGCAGGAGAAGCAAATACCATTGTTTTGGTAACGCTACCGGACAGCAGGCAGGTTAGTGCCGCGGATAGGGAGGTTGTTTTGCTTCCTGTGGGATCCTCGGTTACCTTGTCTCGCTTATTTAATACAGAAGTCGGTAAGATAATTTCCAGGGCCGAATTGGGTCCCGGGATGCTGGTGCAGCGGGTGCCCCGTGATGGCCAAAAGGTTATTGAAACGGTACAGGATTATTACGGGGCGGAGAAACTTGAACTGGGTAATGCCGTTAGTCAGGGAGAGGCTGATGATACTGTAATAGTGTTTACCGACCGCCCGGTAAGCAGGCCTATCCGGGTGGATGAAGTTCTTTCCGTGTTACTGGTTAAGCGGCAGGTGCCGGAAATGTACAGGGAGCTGCGGCAGGAAGCGGTCCGCTATTTTACTGTAGGGTTGGAAAGCGGTCAGTGGCACGAGGTAAGAATAAATATCTACGATGTTGATGAACAGTACGAAATTCATTACCGCCGTCTGGTTCAGGCCCTGGAGGATCTGGAAGCAGGGTTGATCCTGGGAGAAACCTGGACCAGAGATCACGCCCTTGCTCTTTTTTCGGTGGTTGCCTACCAGGTAAGGCTTTTCACTACCCTGGAGCCACTGGAGTTGAAACAGGTTCTGCTGGGCCTGGAGTATAACGCCCAGGGATTTAGATTTGTAGATCTGGATTTATATTACCGGCGGCGAAAGGTGGAACGGGGAGATATTATCAAAAACCTGCCCAAAGATGTGCGCGGTTATGGCATGTATTTCCGGGAACAGCTTTTTTCCCGTTTATCCAAAGAATGCGGGGAAAAGATTTCACAGCTGGAAGAGGGGTTAACCCAGTCTTCCACCGACCGGTGACCTAAAAAGGCACCGGGTTTTTTATGTATACACAAAAGGGGCCTGACCCCATAGTCTGATAATAAAGCTTATGCTCCTTGGGTAAACTATTTTTTGATTAATTTATCGGGAGGTTTCCCTTAAAAATGGTGCTAGAAAGAATAAAGGATAAATTGCAAAAACAACCTGCACTGATAGATGCCCAGGATATACAGACTTAAAGCTACTAATAAAACTTAGTTAAGACATTAAACCTTGTATTCCCGCAAGGTTTTCTTATGTTAAAATATATGCTGTCAGTTATTTTTTTTTAGGAGTTAAGTTCAATGGAATTGAACGTAACGTTTAAAGTAATAAACTTTGGATGTCCTGTAAGCCAGTACGAGTCTGAAGCCATAAGTTCGTCCATGAAAAAAGCAGGTTTTATAGAGACATCGGGCCCGGCGGAGATCATCATTGTTAATAGCTGCGTGGTTACCGGCCCGGCTGCGGCAGAGGCGAGAAGGGTCATAAGAAAAGCTAAGCGGGAAAACCCGGTAGGTCTTACGGTTATGGCCGGCTGCTATCCTCAGGTGTACCACCGTCAGTTGAAAGAGGAACTTCCGGAGGCAGATATGCTGATTGGTACTACAGGCAGGAAAAAGCTGCCGCAGTTGATCAGGCAAAAATTGGGGAAAAGCCGGCAGGGAGCAGAGGATTTTGTTAGGGAGCACGGGGGAAAAGAAATATTTGAGGATATGCCGGTGGAGACCCGTTACAGCCGGGCCAGGCCGGTGGTAAAAATTCAAGAGGGCTGTGACGAATTCTGCACTTACTGCATTGTAGCCAGGGCCCGGGGCAAACCTAGGAGTATGAGCCCGGATAGAATCTTGGAGCAAGTACGGCACTTTGTTGACCTGGGACACCGGGAAATCATTTTAGCCGGAAACCATTTGGGTATATACGGTAAAGACATCCCCGGTTGGAATCTGGTGAAAATAATCAAGGTATTGGATAAACTCCCGGGCCGTTTCAGGGTACGGCTTAATTATATAGAACCAATGGACATAAATGAGAACTTCTTGGAAACAATAGCTCAAAGCAAACGGGTATGCCATCATTTATATCTTCCCCTGCAAAGCGGTTCGAATAAAGTGCTTAAGAGAATGGGCAGGAGATATGCAAGGGAAGATTTCTGTGCTGTGGTAAAAAAGGCACGGGAGCTAATGCCGGATTTATCGGTATATACGGACATTATCGTGGGTTTTCCCGGAGAAACAGAAATCGACCACCAGGCTACAGTGGATATAGTTGAAAACCTTCGGCTCAGCCGCCTGCATATTTTTCCTTATTCCCCCAGACCCGGTACGCCTGCTGTAGAGTTTAAAGAAACCGTGCGCCCTGATATTAAAAAACAAAGATTAGAAGAACTGTGGGCACTGGACACCAAGCTGTCCCGTAATTTTCATGCTCTGATGCAGGGTAGATCATTAGACGTATTGATTGAGCGCCTGGTTAGTGTGGACGGACAAGTAGAGGGAGAAGGTCTATCCGGTAACAATGTGCGGGTAACCATTCCTCTTCAAGATGATAGTTTAGTGGGAGAAATAGTGCAGGTAAAGGTATGCGGCGGGTATGACTGGGGTGTTGCGGGAAAAATGGAAAGATAGTCCTTAAAAGTCGACAAAATTTTTTCGCGTAGTGAGCAAGTTATTGTTTAAAGCACACCACCAGTGTTAAAATAAGAAAAAGATATTGAAATGCAGGAGGAAATAAATTGACCATTGATAACCAGCTGCACATTTTTGTCACAGTTGCAGAAAAAAAAACTTTTCCCGGGCGGCTGAGGCACTAAACCTGTCTCAACCGGCTATTAGCCAACATATTCACAGCCTGGAAGCTTATTACGGGGCAAAATTATTTGAACGTTCAAGCAAACGTGTAGAATTAACCCAGGCCGGTTCAACATTGTATAAATATGCCAGAGAAATAATGGAAATGCATGGTGTGGCCAAGCGCGCGGTGGCAGACTTAGTGGAACTAGTGACCGGAAAGCTAACCATAGGGGCGAGCCTGACCATTGGCGAATATATATTACCTCACCTATTGGCTGCCTTTTCCAGAAAGTATTCCGAAGTAAAGCTTTCAGTAGTTATAGGTAACACCGAGGAAATGCATGAACAAACCCTTGATGGAAGCATTGATATAGGGTTAGTTGAGGGTGAGTTAGAGGACCCTCACCTGGAGATTACTGAATTTTTGCAGGACGAGCTTGTTTTTGTGGTGCCCAGGCAGCATCCCATGGCCAAAAGGAATATGGTGGACGAAAAAGAACTTGCCGAAAACACATTTATATTACGTGAAGAGGGATCGGGCACTAGGCTGGCTATGGAAAAAGCTTTGCAAAAGTTATCTTTTACCCCCTCAAGGCAAATCGTTTTGGGCAGCACTCAGGCCATCAAAGAGGCGGTGGAAGCCGGTTTGGGTATCAGCTGTATGTCAAAATGGACTCTGCGGAAAGAACTGCAACTTAGTAGTTTAAAGCCTTTACGGGTAAAAGGGTGTAATGTCACCAGGGGATTCTATTTGATCAGGAACAAGGGTAAATTTGAATCCAAGGCCTGTGCGGAATTTGAGAGATTTATTCTTGCTGATGATATAATGCAGCATTTAAGAGGATAGTTGGCAATATGCCCTTAACAGCAAAAAGGGGCTCTTTTTTTGAATTTTAAAAAGGTGCCTGTCCCCTTTTTGCTTTTTTTGTTGATTTCAGCTACATTATATTATAATATACAAATATAAATTATATAGATATCAACTTGGTTAGGGGTTGTGTATTGTGGAAATAAAGAAATTTGAACACCAAGCTGAACTTTTGAAGGCGCTGGCACATCCTACGCGCCTATGTATAGTAAATGGTCTGCTAGATCGGGAGCAATGTAATGTCACCACCATCCGCGAGTGTATGCATCTGCCCCAATCTACTGTATCACAGCAGCTGTCTGTGTTAAGGTCAAAGGGAATAGTAGAGGGGGAACGTAAGGGTTTGGAAGTCTGCTATAAAGTAGTTGACGAAAGGGTCAAGGAAATTGTTAAGCTTCTAAATAAATATGATCAGCAAGGATAGCGGCGTTAGTCTTATATGAAGTTAGTTGTATACAGGGAGGGAGAGTACGATGAAAATAGTAGCGTTAATGGGGAGTCCCCGGGAGGGAAGCAATACCGACACAATAATGGACAAGGTTTTAGAGGGTGCGCGGGAAGCCGGCGCGGAAACTAAAAAATTTAAAGTTTGGGACCTAAACATTTCTCCTTGCCAGGGGTGTATGTCATGCCGGGAGACCGGAATTTGTAAGCACTATGATGATGATCTAGCAAACTTAGTGACAGAACTGGGTGAGGCTGATGGTCTGGTGCTGGGCGCCCCGGTTTGGGGCGGGTTTGTTCCCGGACAATTTAAGATGGTTTTTGACCGCTTAGTGGGAGCGGTAATGAGCATTCAGCCATCAGCTGAAGGTGTTCAGGTTATAAGCCGCTTACCCCAGAAGAAGCGTAATGGCGTTAGTATAGCAGCATGTGCTTCTCCGGCTAAAGAAATGACTGAGGCTAACATTATTTTTTTAAACCACTTTCTACAGTTGCACGGTAACGGCGGAGATATAAGAGAAATAAGGGCACCGGGGCTTGGTGAATACGGACAGGTTAGGATGGATTCCGATGACTTGGAAAAAAGACTGGAGGCCATGGGTATGGAGAATCCCGGTATAATGGCTGTCCAGTCAGAAAAAATAAACCAGGACTTTTTACACAGTGCATATGAGGTCGGAGAGAAAATGGTTAAGGAATTTTAAAAAGCGCCGTTAAGGCGCTTTTTACTTTCATCCAACTTTTTCCATGCCTTTTTGGCATCCCTCGACAATATATTTTAACAAAAGTTAGGTCAGGGAGGAAAAGTTGTGAATAAGCGTTTTCCCTTTATTTTTCCGTCTTCGGGAAACCTGTTTTGGGAAGGGGTAAGGCTTTTTTTTGTTAATTATGTTTGGCTGTTGATACTGGTGTTACTACTGTGTATTGTCACCTATGCCGATAAAGTGGGAGCGCAGCAGTTAAAAGGCGTCTACCAAATGCTGTTGGCCGTGCTTTTGTGTGGTTTTAGCATAGCATATTGTTTGTATTGGTACATTTTTGGGTTCAGGTCGGAAAGGTTTTTCACAAATACAAATTCTTCTTTTAGTCGCGGTGTGTTTTTTGCGGCCAGGGGAATTATTTTAAACGCCTTGCTGGTGGTACTAATCGAAGGCTTAGGTTTTTCCAGTACCGAGATTCAAAGCTATAATTTTAATGTGCTTCTAGTACAATTAATGTTAATCCTATCAGTTTTTCTGATGCCAATTTTATGCGGGCTTGGATCTTTGTCGGCCAGAGATAATGAGATGGAACTAAACGATGGAACTTCTGAGGGGCTGTATGTGTCTCATGAGTAGAGAATAATAATGGAAAAGGAAGCGACAACGTCGCTTCCTTTTCCATTATGGGGGCGAGTTAGTTAGAGAAAAGCTTTAATATTACAAAATACGCTGTTTATTGGAGCAATTGCTCTTATTTGAACGCTAAACGCTCCCTATGGTATAAAGTGGTTATTGTCTGCTGGTCATTTCTAAGTTAAAATTTGCCAATAGTACCTGGTCCTAAAAGTGAATAAAAAGAGAAACTCCCACTTATAGAAGTGGGAGTCTTAGAAATCAGATAAAGGAGGTGAGTCAATGTGAACATTTCCATGCGTTTATCTTCAGAAGCAATCTTAAATAGAAAGTGGTTAAATGAACTTTTTCCGGTTATAGTTAGTGTGTTAGTTGTTATTTGGGGAATTATACTATCATTTTATTTACATGAGACTGAGAAATTAGCGCAAGGCATAAATGCTAAAACTAATCAGGCTGTCGTAACCAGGGCGCAGGTAACTGAAGATTGGGGCAAACTGGCCGAATATGAACCACTGGTTAAGGAATTCGCTGTCCGTTACGGAGTTGAGCCGGCGTTAGTTCGCGCTGTTATGTGGCATGAATCGGAGGGAAACGCCAGGCTGGTAAGCCGGGCCGGTGCTTTAGGGTTAATGCAGTGTATGCCTGATAAATTCCGACCGGGCGAAGACCCTTTTAACCCGCGTGTGAATATCAAAAAAGGTACAGAGTATTTGGGGCTTATGATGGACAAGTTTGGGTCGGTTTCACTGGCAGTGGCGGCGTATAATGCCGGTCCGGGTGCGGTGCTTAAATATGGTGGCATCCCCCCGTATCCAGAGACACAGGCCTATGTTCCCAGGGTAGTTAGCACTTATAAGGAGTATTTAAATTGACCCTAAAAACATGATCCCCCGATGAACTCTCTGATAATTGAATTGGCTGGAATATCACAAGTATCAATGGGAGTGAAATAACTGAGAAATTTTCTCAGGCGGCGGGCTTCAGAATGTTCACTGCAATCCTGGCTTATCTGCGATAAAAGTGGCTCAGCATATTGCTTTAACACTGCCAGTTCATAAACAAGCGCAGAGTTAAACATAATATCAGCCTCTTCCTGGAACGGGAAAATGTGCTCCTCCTCCCCCCTTCGTACTGACGGCCAGCGGGAGATTGTCTGGCGGGCAGAATAACCACGGGAGTTACTGTCTCTCACTATACGTCTTAAAATACGGAGGTCAGTGGTGGGAATACGGTTATGCTTATCAAGATTTAACTGGGTAAGGGCGCTGACATAAATTTTAAATTTACGGCCCTTGGGTATGGAACTGGTGAGTACATCATTTAAACCGTGTATTCCTTCCACAATAATTAAGTCTGAAGGTTTTAATTTAAGCCTTTGCCCTCTATATTCCCGTTGACCTGTATTAAAATTGTAACTGGGCAGTTCTATTCCTTCACCTTGGATAAGCTGGATTAGATGTTCATTGAATAGGGCATAATCAAGGGCATCCAGGCATTCAAAGTTGTAGTTACCATTTATATCCAAAGGAGTGTCGCACCTGTTAACGAAGTAGTCATCCAGGGAAATGGCGACCGGTCTAATACCATTAACCCTTAGTTGAACGGAAAGCCTCTGGGCAAAAGTGGTTTTACCTGATGACGAGGGGCCGGCAATGAGTACAATGCGTATGCGGTCTATATTTTCTGTAATAAGGTCCGCAATTTGGCTAATTTTCTTTTCGTGGAAAGCTTCAGTTACTCTGACCAGGTTTCCTGCCTTTGCGGCGACAATTTGATCGTTAAGGGATACAACATCTTGTACGCCCAGCATCTCTCCCCATTTGTCTGCTTCGTAATATATGTTGGCAAGCTTACCCTGTTCCTCGTATTTAGGAATGGTAGTAGGGTTTTCTTTTCTGGGCAGTTCAAGAATAAATCCGGGCAGGTAATACTGGAGGCGGAAGGTTTTCAAAAAACCTGTTGATGGAACCATATTGCCGTATGAATAGTCATGGAACCATCCGCAGGTATGAACGTCCATAGTTGATGACTGCCTGTATTTTAAAAGACCTATTTTATCCAGTTCGCCTGTATCCTTAAACAATTGCTCAACTTCTTCTTTTCTTAGCCGCCGGTGGATAACTGGTTCATCTGCTTCCACAATCTCATGCATTTTTCTTTCTATGGCCTCAATGTCGGTATTTTTAACGGCACGATGGAATTCTATTTCACCGTATACACCGTTGCCTAAAGTGTGTTTCACGGTAACCGAACTTCCCGGAAGCACTTCACAAGTGGCTCTAATCAAGACCATTACCAGGCTGCGCCGGTACACGCGCATTCCGTCGCTGGTGCTCAAGTTGACAAACTCCAGGCTGCAATCTTGTTCCAGTGGGGTGCGCAAGTCTTTGACTGCGTTATTAATTCTCGCTGCTACTACAGGCCATTTAACCTCAGCCTCTCCGGTAAGGTCCATGGCCTGTGTTCCCCGGGGAACTTCTTTAGTCAGGTCGGAAGGTAAAATCTTTATTCTTATAGTATTGTTGCTTGTCAAGATTATTCACCCCTAAATAATGCTTTAAAAATAGCAATTATATATTATATTCAATATTATTGGGCGGTGTTCCTGCCGGCCGAAGGCTTGTGAAACGTTTGGAAAGGCAGGTTTGTCCCGTAATCAAAGTGTTAATTATAGTAAAGAGGTGATATATAATCATGGAATTAAAACAGGCCATTGCGGAGAGAAGAAGTGTTAGAAAGTTTAAATCTGACCTGGTTCCCGAAAATTACATAACGGAGCTGATGGAAGCGGCGCGTTTTGCTCCATCCGGTACGAATCTGCAGCCCTGGCGCTTTGCGGTAGTAACCGGGCAGGAGATGAGGGAAAGGGTGGGTAGCTGTACGCCGCTAAAATTTGTGGGGCGGGCTCCTTTGATTCTGGTGTGCTGTGTCAATGCCGGTGCCATGAAAACAACCGGCAGCCGGGTGGCGGAACTGAATGAAGCCGGTGCATTTACCGGTACAGACTTGGAAAACATGTCCCCGGACGAGTACAAAAAGTTTCGACGGGCCATGGACAGTGACGCTGCTGTACAAGCATATTTGAGTCTGAATACAGCCATCAGCATTGAACACATAGTGCTGCGTGCTGCTGACTTGGGCCTGGGTAGCTGCTGGGTAATGATGTTTAGCCGCGATAAAGTGAAAGAAGTTTTAGAATTGCCCAAAGAGATTAATCCTTTGGTTCTGCTGCCCATCGGCTATCCTGATCAGAATCCAGAGGCGCGTCCACGGCTGCCTGTGGAGGATATTGTTGTAAAAAGAGTATAAACTACAAGAAGGAAAAAGGGGGACTGTCCCCCTTTTTTTAGTGTGGAGATTCATCCCCAAGAATACAAAGTATGCATATATTGGAAGAGTACAATATTATCAGGAGGGGGTGAAGGAGTGGCTCAATATCAATTTAGAAAGATGTTGTTGGATAGTTCCGCCAGCGGGAGGCCGGGGGAGAAAATTATACCAAAGGCTTTAGTGATCCACTGGACGGCCAATACCAACACAGGTGCAGATGCAGTGGCCAACCGCAATTATTTTAATAGTACAGAAATGGCAGTAAGCGCTCACTATATTGTGGACGATCACCAGATTGTTCAGTGCTTGCCTGAGGAGGAAATGGCTTATCATGTAGGGGCAGATCAGTATAAGCCAAGGGCATTAAAGCTATTGTCAACCTACCCCAATGACTGCACAATTGGAATTGAGATGTGCGTAAATAAAGATGGTATTTTCTCAAAGACTTACCGGAATACCATAGCTTTGGCTTCCGATATCCTTAGGCGATACGGTTGGGGTGCAGGTAATTTGTGGAGGCACTATGATATAACGGGAAAATTGGGCCCCAGGTTCTTTGTCGATGATGACAGTGCTAAGCATTACGGGTTTGAGTCTGCGGCAGCCGGATGGGAAAAATTTAAAAAGGATGTTTCGCAAGGGGGAGCAGATATGGGGCAATTTATTGATATGGAGGGACACTGGGCAAAAGAGGCAGTGGAAAGGGCGCATGAACTGGGGCTGGTGAGCGGAAAAAGTGAAAATAAATTTGCCCCTGATGAAAAGTGTACACGTGCCGAGGCGGTTGTTATGATTATGAGGTTATATGATTTATTAAAAGAATGATAAATAATTGATTTTATTACTAGCACTCGGGTGCGGTCCTGCATCCCCCGGGAGAAAAATATCCTCGGAAAGCAACCTTGGTTGATAAGTGTTCATTATATATCCCACCAGATAGAAAGTTTATTTATAAATTTATGGCAAAATGCAATAAAGGGGGACTATCCCCCTTTTTCTTATTTAAAACCGTTAAAAGAAAACTTCTTTGCCGCTGGTTTCATAATATTTAAAGTGAGTGTTTAAAGTTGAGCTCGCGAATAAATCCCAGGGGGAGGAGTAGGATGAATATCCTGGTTTGCGGTGGTGCCGGATATATCGGTAGTCACACGGTGAGACGTTTAATCAAGGAAGGTTATGAGGTGTTGGTATTGGATAACTTGTGTAACGGACACATATCTGCAATCGCAGGCATTCCATTTGTTAACGCCGATTTATGTGATCAGTCGGCACTTAAGCAGGTCTTTCATGATAACAAAATTGATGCGGTTATCCATTTTGCTGCGTATGCACTGGTAGGGGAATCTATGGGCCAACCGGATATATATTACCGCAATAATGTTGTTGGAACTCTTAACCTCCTTGAATCAATGCTGAATACCGGTGTTAAACATATGGTTTTTTCGTCAACGGCGGCCGTTTACGGTGATCCGTTGCAATTACCTATTTCCGAAGATCACCAGACTGTCCCCACCAATGCCTACGGTGCCACCAAGTTAGCAGTAGAAGAGATGCTAAGGTGGTTTGGGCAGGCCTTTGGTCTAAAATACACTTCCTTGCGTTATTTTAATGCTGCCGGGGCGGACCCTGCAGGTGACATCGGTGAAGATCATGACCCGGAAACCCATTTGATCCCTGTAGTGATAAAGGCTGCCTTGGGACTCATACCACATGTAAAGATTTTAGGCACAGACTATCTGACCCGTGACGGTACTTGTATTCGAGACTACATTCATGTACTTGATTTGGCTGACGCTCATGTTTTAGCTTTAAAAATGCTTCTTGGCGAAGGCCGTTCTGCTGTTTATAACCTTGGCAGTGGGGAGGGTTATTCGGTAAGAGAAGTAATTAAAACGGCAGTGGAGGTTACCGGAAGAATGGTAAGGACAATTGAAGGAGATCGCAGGATGGGTGACCCCGCTGTCCTGGTTGCCTCGGCGGAAAAAGCGGCACAGGAATTGGGTTGGAAGCCTGAATGCAGCCGGCTTGAAACTCTAATTTACACTGCCTGGGAATGGCACAGAGAAAATCCTGGCGGATATTGAAACAGTGTTAAAGTAAGAAACGCCAATATATAACTTTTATATACAATACTTGGTAACACTCTTTTCCTCAAAAGAATAAGATGAAAAGGATTAAATAAACAGTCTTGGTGAGAGTGTATGGGGGTATTGAAAAATGAATCACAATGTTTATGAAATAAAACAAAAAATTCTTTCACACACTGCGGACGTTGCTATTTTAGGTCTTGGTTATGTTGGTCTGCCTATAGCCGTAGAGGTAGCGAGACAGGGTTTTAGGGTAACGGGTATTGATGTGGACGCTAGTAAAGTGGCCATGATAAATAAAAAATTAAGTTATATTCCAGATGTCCTGGGGGCTGATTTGCGAGAGGTAGTAAAAAACAAAAAATTTCTCGCGACAGAGGATACTTCGGTATTGTCATCATGCGATGTTATTATCATTTGCGTTCCCACACCGTTAACCAAAACACGAGAGCCTGATTTATCTTTTGTAATGAATGCTGTAAAGCACTGTGCTTCCCATTTGCGCCGTGGGCAACTAATTACTCTGGAAAGTACTACCTATCCCGGGGCCACCGCCGGGGAGATTCTTAACTTATTACAAAAAAACTCAGACCTTCAGGTGGGGGATGACTTCTTTCTTGCCTTCTCTCCCGAAAGGGTTGATCCAGGAAATGTTACATATAACACAAAGAATATAACTAAGGTTGTAGGTGGAATTACGTCTCAATGTACAGAGCTGGCTAGTTTATTTTATAAGGAAATAGTAGATTACACTATTATGGTTTCCTCCCCTACCGCAGCAGAAATGACCAAGGTGTTTGAAAATGTATATCGGTCTGTTAATATTGCCCTGGTAAATGAGCTGATGTTTATATGTGATCAGATGGGGCTTGACGTTTGGGAAATAATTGACGCGGCAGGGACCAAACCATTTGGCATCCAAACTTTTTATCCGGGACCGGGGGTAGGGGGTCACTGTATTCCCATTGATCCTCATTTTTTGAGTTGGAAAGCAAAGGAATTCGGTTACAGCACAAGGTTAATTGAAATCGCGGCACAGATCAATATTGAAGCCGTGGAGTATGTGGTAAGAAAGCTGGAAAGGATGCTCGGAGAGAAAAACCAGAGTTTAAGGGGTGCAAAGATACTTTTAATGGGAGTAGCTTACAAGCGTGACATCGGCGACTGCCGTGAATCTCCAGCCATCAATATTATGTCCAGGATCATTTCCCTGGGTGCCGATGTCTTATATTTTGATCCATATGTACCGGAAGTGAGATTGTCTTCAGATCTATCAGTTAGCTGCAGCACCTTAACTTCCAGAGTGCTTTCCAGTGTTGATTGTGTGTTAATCACAACGGATCATTCTTGTATTAATTACCAGTGGATAGTAGATCAAGCCCAGGTAGTTATAGATACCCGTAATGTAACAAAGAGCCTACAGAAAGGGCAAGAAAAGGTGATTCTAATATAAATTAGTAAGCATAGGCAGCATCTTCATGGAAGATGCTGTTTTTTATACTTTATCAACAATCACAAAAAAACTCACCCTGAATAGATTAGTAGGTAGTGAATATGGATCAAAAAGTTAGGCGGGTGAAAAGGTTTGAAAAGACTTTTTACTAAACTGGCATTATGTTTATTGTTAGTGGGTTTTGTAGTTACATCTGTTCTATACCTGGGCTATGCTCAAAATAATGGCCAACATTCATCTGCGAATATAACAAAATTAGATAGTAAAGAAACTGAATCACTACAGCCAACTACTAAGCCTACTATTGACGCCGAGTCATCAACTAACCTTAATAAATCCATGAATATACTAATGGTGGGTTTAGATAAACATGGTTCCCCTGATGGACCTGCACGCCCCGGTCCTTACCGGTCCGATGTAATTTTACTGTTGCGAGTGAACCCTGACAGACAACAGGTAGAGTGTTTATCCATCCCCCGTGATACCAGAGCGGAGGTACCGGGGCACAATATGACTAAGATTGCCCATGCTCATGTTTACGGTGGTATGCCCCTTACCATTGAGTCGGTTGAAAAATTACTCGGAATAAAAGTGGATCACTTTCTAAGGCTTGATTACACTGTCTTTGCCCGTATAGTTGATATTTTAGGGGGTATTGAGATTGAAGTACCTCAGGAAATGGAAGGCAAATACTATCACTTTGCCAAGGGTAAACAAACAATGACCAGTCAGCAAGCCTACTATTATATACTTGACCGCAACTGCCCCAATGGAGATATAGGGCGAATTGAAAGGCAGCAGCAATTTTTACGCGCACTGCTGCAAGAGGTGCGGCAGCAGGTAGGGCCGCTGGACTTAGCCAGTATATATATGGAACTTCGCAGGCATTCCAACACCTCTTTATCACTCGGTGACATTATTAAGCTGGGCCTATTGGCCAGAAAAGTAGACCTGGGGGATTTGCAGTTACAAACACTGGCTGGAACACCCAAATACATTGAAGGACTTAGCTACTGGATTCCAGATTCTAATGCAATTAAGCAAATACAGGAACAATTTGCTACAACGCATTAACAAGACCTTATATAGGAGATGAGAATATGGAGAGATATATTGACGATAATGTTTCACTGGGGCAGGGAGTAAAGGTAGGAAGATTTTCTATAATTGAATCAGATGTAAAAGTTGGCAACGGTGTTTGTATAGGGGACAATGTGAAAATATTTAAGGGGACCCAGATTGGTAGTGGAGTTACCATAGGAGACGGTGCAGTGGTCGGTAAAAAACCTGTTTTTGCCGTAACCAGCACGGTTAAAAACAGGCCGCTAAGTGCTGTTTCCATTGCTGATAACAGCATTATCGGTACAATGGCTATAATATACGCGGGCAGCGAGCTGGGGCAGGAATGTTTTATGGGGGACAGAGCGCTGGTCAGGGAAAATTGCCTGATAGGAGAACGAACCATGATAGGGACGGGGGTTATTGTTGAAAATGAGGCTACGATAGGTAAAAACTGTAAAGTTCAAAGTGGTGCTTACATAACAGCTCATACTGTGCTTGAGGATAACGTATTCATTGCTCCCATGGTTATTACTACTAACGACAATTATATGGGGCGTACCGAAGGACGCCTAGCTGCCAAACAAGGCCCCACAATCAAATACGCTGCCCGGGTGGGAGGAGGAGCACTTTTGTTACCGGGGATAACTGTGGCAGAAGAGACATTTGTAGCAGCCGGTGCCGTTGTTACTAAAAATACAGAGCCGGGGAAAGTTTATATGGGCGTACCCAGCCGGGTTAAAAGAGCGGTACCGCAAAAAGAATTCATCAAGCAGGAGGATTAAGATGACCATTCCACTTATAGATATAAAGGTTCAATATAAGGAACTCAGAGAGGAAATAATGCAAGCCATCCAGGATGTGCTTGCGGGTGGAGAGTACATTTTGGGCTCCAATGTGACAGCATTGGAGGCAGAAATAGCTGGATATTGCGGGACAATTTACGGAATCGGGGTAGCCAGCGGAACTGATGCCCTGATTCTTGCATTATTGGCAGCCGGTATTGGTGCCGGTGACGAAGTAATTACCACCCCTTTTTCATTTTTTGCCACAGCGGGAGCAATTGCCAGGGTAGGTGCAAAACCTGTATTTGTCGATATAGAACCGGATACCTTCAATATCAGTCCGCAACATATATGTAATAAAATCACTCCTCGAACCAAGGCTATAATACCGGTTCATATTTTTGGGCAAACGGCAAATATGGAGGTAATTAATGAACTAGCCAAACAATTTAACTTAACGGTGATAGAAGATGCCTGCCAGGCCATAGGAGCATTGTACAAAGGCCAAAAGGCCGGCTCACTGGGATCAGCGGGCTGTTTTAGCTTCTTTCCTACCAAGAACCTTGGTGGATACGGTGACGGGGGTATGGTGGTTACTAATGATGGCGTACTGGCAGAAAAAATTCGTATGCTGCGGGTACACGGCAGCACAAAAAAATATTACCACCGGGTAATCGGTTATAACAGCCGCCTGGATGAAATACAGGCGGCGATAATTCGTGTTAAATTAAGACACTTAGATAAATGGAATCAAGAACGAAGGAGATTGTCTGCGCAATACGCAAAATTATGTGACGACCTTACATTTGACGGATTTACATTGAGGCTGCCCAAGGAAGAATCAATTAATCATCATGTCTATCATTTGTATACAATAAGGTGTTCCCATCGAGACAAAATTTTAAAGGAACTTACTCGTAATAATATAGCGGCAGGCGTTTATTATCCTCTACCTTTGCATTTACAAGAAGCTTTTAATTATCTGGGATACAGGGAGGGAGATTTGCCGGAGGCGGAACTGGCCTCTCGTGAAGTGCTTTCTCTGCCGCTTTATGCCGGGTTAGATGATAGCATGGTAAAACGAGTAGTGGATGTGCTTAAATCCCAAATATAAAAAGAGCAAAGGGACGGGGTGGGTAAACAAATGATAAAAAGAGTATTGGTACTGGCACCCCATACAGATGACGGCGAATTCGGGTGTGGGGGTGCCATAAGCAAGTTCCGGGCCAAAGGAACGGATGTTTTCTATGTTGCTTTTTCTACGGCGGAAAAATCAGTACCGGAAGGATTCCCCAAGGATATTCTAAAAAAAGAGGTAACCATGGCAACGTCCAAACTTGGTATTCCACCGATGAACTTGCTGCTTTATGACTTTACCGTACGTGAATTGCCGGCTTACCGCCAACATATATTAGAGATAATGGTAGAGCTCAAAAAGGATTTGAAACCGGATTTAGTCTTTCTCCCATCTATGGGAGACCTCCATCAGGATCACCAAACGGTGGCCATGGAGGGCGTCCGGGCCTTCCGAAATTCCACCTTATTGGGATATGAGGAGCCCTGGAATAATCTTGCGTTTTCTACCAGTTGCTTTATAGCTTTAGACGAGGTCAATATTAAGGATAAACTAGCAGCCTTGGCCTGTTACGATTCACAAGCCTGGCGTCCATACGCCAACGAGGAATTTATACGTTCACTGTCTATTACGAGGGGAACTCAAATAGGGGTGCCTTATGCTGAAGCTTTTGAAACAATAAGGTTATTTATTGATTAGTCACCTTAAAAACAATTTAAAGTTAGGTGATCTGATGTCAAAAATATTTATTATGTCTTCGGTTCACTTTTGGCATGATAACCGTATTTTTTACCGGCAGGCTCGTTCTCTTGTCCGTCAATACCAGGTGGAGATACATGCTTTAGGATTGTCCGGTGTTAAAAATGTGGAAGGGATAACTGTAGTAGGTTTACCTAAGGGTCGGCGGGCAGGCCGACCTTTACTGTGGTTGCGTTTGTTATGGCGAGGACTTCGCTCTCGAGCTGAATTTGTTCATTTTCATGACCCTGAATTGATTTTCATAGGATTAATCATTAAGTACATTACTAATAAGCAGGTAATATATGATGTTCACGAGGATTATAGCCTAACTCTGAGGCACAAGCAGTGGTTGCCCGCCAGGTTTCGGCTACCGTTAGCGAGAATGTTTGGGTGGATGGAAAAGGTCATGGCGGGAAGGTTGGACGCGGTTGTAGCAGCAACCCCCGCCATTGCAAAAAATTTTACTAATACTACAATCGTTTCCGTATGTAATTTCCCGCCGCCGGATGTCATTCAACCAAAGGTTATAAAAGATTATTTCCACCGGGATAGTACATTTACTGCTGCATATATAGGAGTGCTTTCTGAAGCCCGGGGGATTGTAGATCTGCTGGAGGCACTAAAGTTAACCCGGGGGGTTAGGCTGGTCTTGGCCGGCCATTTTGCAGACTCTGCATTGAAACGTATAGTGTTGGAGCAAGCCAGCCGGAATGACAATTTAATCTATTTGGGAGTATTGCCCCCGGAGGAAATACCAGGTTTACTGGATTCGGTTGACGCTGGGTTGGCTTGTTTACATCCGCTCCCGAATCACTTATCCTCATTGCCTTTAAAAATGTTCGAGTATATGGCTGCGGGGTTACCAGTGTTAGTATCATCCTTCCCTTTATGGGAGGACATTGTGCTGGGTAATGGCTGTGGGATTACCGTTCAGCCCGGGGACTGCCGGGCCATTGCCGAGGCACTGCAAAAACTTGCCGCCGCCCCTGATTTATGCCGTCGACTGGGGAAGAACGGGCGAAAAGCCTGGACTTCACAATATAATTGGGTAAGGGAAGAAAAAAAGCTTCTAGCACTATACGGTAATCTGGGTGGAATAGGATACGAGCCTTATCAACCACATCAGGCCTCTTATTTTCCCGTATATCCTCTGAACCCCCGAACTTGCTGCCAAATAATATTGGAACAAAAAACACAACTTGTTCCTCCAGTTTTAATCCATTTTGAACCACTAGTGAAAAGGGAAATTTGCCTTAAAAAAATAATTAGGGCGGGGCCGGGAATAGTGGTAATAGAAGGGTTTATTAGTAAGACTATTGTTTATAAAAGTTTAAATTGCTGCAGGGATGTTGCTGACGAAGTAATAGTAGATGAATTCCCATTTCAAGGTGTAATCCAGCGGGACGACGCTAATGAAGGAGATGTCTTCGTGCCGGATGGTATGGAGGTACTTGCATTAATTTCCGGAGAGCTGAACAATTATAATAAGGATGGTACCTTAGCTTTCGAACTAAGAGAAAAATTGATTGTTAACATCTGTGTTAAAAAACAGGTATTAATGCAAGCAGTTCATCCATAAATTATGATTTCTTTTTGTTGCAGCCGCTTTTCAGGCGGTTTTTTTTCTGATACATATCATTATTATTTTTTGTTCGTTGAATTGAAAAGCAAGTGACGGCTCAGCAATTTCCGGGTTGAATGGTCCGCCGAAAGTACTCTCTTCCGCAGATAATTGAGTCAATACTGTGCTGCCTGTAACATAAAATGGATCTCCCTCATTGGCGTCCTTACGGCTCATGCTGCATTGGAAAGGGATATCATCCGTTCTTTTTTGTAGGTTATCTTTTTTGTCGGTATATTCAATGGTTACGCGAACAAAGCCATCGATAAGTACTATGCCTGGATAACTTTTAACTTGTGTAACTTGGATTGATTCCTCAGGCAGGCATTTCACAGTGCCTCTTTTGGCCGCCGGAGCCAGGTGGATACTGTTCTCGATAAAAATTTGGCAACATGTTTGCGGGTTATAAAACATTTATAAAACCTCCCTAAAAATTTTATCTAATTTTTAAGACTCCCACTTTTACAGGTGGGAGCTTATCTTCTTACCTTAGATGCTGAGATGAACCAGTTTACTTAATTTGCTGCAAGCTTTGGCAATTTTAAACTCTTATATTATATGTTTGTTATGCACCGTTTGATTTTAAATGAAAAAGAATACAGTTTATTGGTATTCTTGCTATTAGTTAAATAATAAGAATAGAATAATTAAACTATGGGTAAGGAGTAAGGTTATGGGAATTGAAGAAATTCTGTTGGAACACAACTTGGAATTAATACCTCCGGCCAGGGTTGACTTACAGGACCAGGTCAAGGTGGGACGGGTGGTAAATATTTGCTTTTTGAAGGTTTTAGAAAAGAAGGTATTTGTAGAGGGTTATGTGAGATTAACTGTCAATTATATAGGAGAAAACGGGCTTAATCAGCAGGTAATGGATGATGTGCCCTTTTCCTGTTTACTAGAACACCTGGATGCTGTGGAGGAGAAAAGTTTTTTCGTATCAGATTCCGGTATTGCGGATATTTTAGTTGAGAAATTGGTAAATTTCAATCAAGACGGTTCATTGGCCTATAGAATGCACCAAAAATTTTTGGTGCAAGTATGTATTGGGGCTAATAAGCGGCAAACAATAATCTTCCCATAGTTGCTTAATTTAGATTGAACAAGGGTGTGAAGTGTATGAGTGGGAGAACAGGCTATCCGGTGCTGCAGGAGGAAAATACCTTTTGGCCGACTTATCGTTTAATTAATGATTACAACGGTAAAATGTGGCTTTTTTTTATCGACCATAATCAATCACTTAAATATGGTATTTCCCAGGATAATGGAAAGGCATGGCTGGAAGGGGAAGAATTGAGTCCTGATGCCAAGACTCCTTTTAGTTTGGCTCTTAGTGAGGATAACCGTATTCATTTGACTTATAGGAATAGGTTTAATCCTTCGATAGATTATGTTTGTAGAGAAGGTGGGGAATGGAGCCGGAAAACCCTGTGGGCGTACCGTGAGGGGCAGGTTGTTACCGGGGCACCGGTGGTGGTTGCCAACCAGTGGAACAATACAGTTCACGTGATTTATGCATTGCGTGAAGTTATTACGGGAAAATGGGTGTTAAGGCACCACAGGCGTAATCATATCGACGGGTGGTTAGAGCCGCTAATTATTAATCTGCCGTTTCCCGGCAGAGCAAAAGAGTTATTAGGCTGGGAAATAGATTGGATGGCATCCGGGGCTTGTGATCAACAGGGAAATTTGCACCTGGTGTATTGTTTTTCCGGCGATGCTAGTTCAGAAATATATTATATGCGGTCTGATTTTAATAAAACGGGGATGTGGGGGGTACCTCAAAAACTGTCGAATACTTCCGGTGCTGCCGCCACTCCGGCGCTTTTGATAGATCCGGATGGAAACCTTCACTGTATGTGGTCTGTTCACCATGGTAAGCAGGTAGCCTTAAGCTATAAGATGAAAGGGACAACATGGTACCCCGAACTTAAATTATTAACGGGAAACATCAAGCGCATTTCGCCCTTACTTTTATGGCGTTCAGGGCTTGTTTTTGCCTGCTGGCAATCTAGCGATGAGATTTATTGTTGCCCGGTTTCTTTGGCAAGGGGTAATAAAAAACTGCCCGTTTATGCAGTTGGTAATAACAACAATTTACAGGAGTCTGCTCCCAAAACAAATGCACAGATACCTGTTGCCTGGTCATCTCAAGAAGAAGACGGTTCAGTGCTTTATACCGGGTGGCTGGAGTTACCTACCGGAAAGGATAAAGCGTATTCCAATGTCAGAGTAGTTTCCGGTGGAGGAGAAAAGACTTTATTCTTACGTAATCTATGTAAACATAGAATTGGGGTAATCTTTGGTATTTGTTTTCTGTTAGGTGCCGCCTTGGCCGGTGCGTCATTGATTAGCAATAAATTAATTGTGGTACAACAAAAACACAGAGAAGATTCATCCATAACAGCATCAGCGATAATAAAACCATCAGAAACCTATGATGTTGTGAGTGGTGTCCGTGGTGTTTTAAAAGAATTACATATCCGGGAGGGTGAGAAAGTAGAAAAAGGACAGGTTATTGCCGTTGTTGAAGACCTAGAGGCCAAAGTCTCTCTTTCTGAAATGAAGCTTTGGGTAGAACAACTTAAGCATGACTCAAAATTATTAAATGCAAATGCTGAAAGGGGGATAAATGCGCCTTACTCCGGAACTGTTACCGAGGTATTGGTTAAGACGGCGCAGCACATATCAGAGGGTGAAACTATTGCTACACTGACCGCGGAAAAACAATTGGATGTTACAGTTATATTTAATGTGCCGGAAGGTCTTAAGATTGCAGTTGGGTACCCGGCTAAAATTCAGGTTGAGCCCGGATACATTATTCCAGGAAAGGTGTTTGCTGTACAACCTACGGAAAACAAGCCGTCCGATGGTAGTTCTGAATTAAGGGTATCAGTCCGCTTTGATAATGCCGGTGAGCTGGTCCCAGAATCAGAGGCCAACGTTTATGTACAGACTGCCGGACAGTGGTTAAAAGGAAACTATCCCGGCGTAATGATACCTTGCCAAGTAGCAGTGGTGTCGGAGAGGTCCGGTGTAATTGAAAAAGTGTGTGTAAGTGAAGGGGCATCGGTTGCTAGAGGAGATGAAATTTATTTATTTGTGCCGGACTCAGATTGGTTACTAATAAAAGAAGAAAATAAAAAGTTGGAACAAGCCCAATATGCTTATAACAAATTAGCCAATGTACTAGAAGAACAAAAAATTACGGCAAAGCACTCGGGAATCATAACTTGGTCGCGTAACCTTGGAGACGTTGTTACACCGGGGACTACTATTGCCACCATTGCGTCTGTGAAAGACCCAAAGTTATTGGTAGAGCTGAAGCGGGATATGATAGATAATATCAAAGTAGGTACTAATATATATTTTTCCGTTACCGATTTTAGTAAAAATCCTTTAGATGGAGAGGTGATTGCCATTTGCCGCAGGGGTGATGCCGGGGATGAGACCTCCATTTACGAAGTAACTATTGCTGCATCAGGCTTAGAAGAGGCTCAAGTGGGTGATCATCTACAAGTAATGCTGCCTGAGGCGGGTTATTAATAGCAAAAAAGGGCTCTTCCCAAGAGCTCTTTTTTATGTTTCGGAAAAGTTTCCCCAAAAGGGGCCAGTCCTCTTTAACGTAACACAAAAGCACCATCATTTACCTTTGTAAATAACAAGGAACTTTGTCGATCCGTGTTGAAATATGTCGACGAATGACAACACGGAGGTGGCATAATTTGAAAGGAAAATTTGTATTAAACGCAGTAGTGGGAATAATTCTAGCATTAACTTTGTTTATTGGACAAGCCCCGGCAGAAGCAGTACCTTATCAGGATCAATTTGACGCAGCGGACACATTCCAAGTCTGGCAGAACGGTTATACAAACGATTCAGGCGGTCTTGCCTGGAACCGAAGCTATGTAATGGAATCTTTTATGATAATGTATAAACAAACGGGTGACACCCGCTACCTGGACAGATTTGTAATCCATGCGGACCAAACCCTGGCAGCGCGGGATAGTGTGCGCGGTGTCACCAATTATAAAGGAGAAAGCTTGCCGGCGTGGCGCGCCGGAGCAAGGTATACTACCGACGGGTCGTATTATAACTTTGCTGTTCATACCGGTATGCTTAGTTACCCTTTGGCTGATTTTGCGGACGTTGTGTACAGTAACAATCTAACGCAATATATGGATAAGGCCGCAGAGTATCTAAAGGCGGCCAAAGATGCGGTGGCAATACATGCCGACCATTGGAGAGAAAGCGGTAATGAGGGTTGGTACATTAACCCTAAAGGTGCGCCCTATGAAGCCGACGGCATGGGAATCCCGTTTAACCAGTACCTGGCCATGGCCAGAGCTGAGCTGGCAATTTACCGGGCCAGCGGGGAACAAGTGTATTTAGATCACGCAACCAAAATGGCTCGGCATTTCAAAAATCGTCTTATGGTAACTTCAGATAATGCCTACTACTGGTATTATACTTGGGGTCCATTCTTGAATGGCTGGACCGCAGCGGACGGACTTAGTGCCAACACACCCAGTTATAGTGGATATAAAGCCTTTGAGGATTTGGGGCATGGTACCATCGATGTTAGTTTTGCATACCTGGCTTTTGAAAATGGAATTGTTTTTAACGAGCAGGATATGCAGCGCTTTGGCAACACCATAGAACAAAATTTAATTCGCCCTGATGGGCAAGTTAATAAAAGGGTAAACGGCGGCGGGGGAATTCTTTCTCCACCGGCTTATATTGGTATGTGGCTGCAGTATAGCCAATATGCACCATCACTATTTGATTTTGTTGATAATAGTGTAAATAATATGGACAAAAATGCAAACTCGTTAGTTAATCTACTTGTTACAGCAAGGTTATGCGATGCTGCAGTAGAAAAGGATAACGGAAATGATGGAGAAACCCCGGGTGATGGTAACGAAAACCCTGGAAATAGCGATGGTAGTCCTGCTTCTAAGCTTGTTAACGGGGATTTTAACTCCGGTCGGACAGGCTGGTCAGGAACAGAAGGCAGTGTATTAGAGGAAAACAGCAACGGTTATGCTTCGGTAAATTATTCGTGGCAATTCTACCAGGATGTTGCTGTAACCCCGGGAAAAAGTTATGTCCTCAGCGGGGAGACCCGGTTGGGTACCGCCGGTAATGAGGCCCGGGTAGTAGCATATTTAATCGACGGGCAAGGTAATCCCGTGGACAGTAAAGAGATCAGGCATAAGCACAGTAGTTATAACTGGGAGCAACTATCTGAACTTAAAATAAACGTTCCGTCAACAGTTAATAAGCTGCGGGTATACCTGCTGGTTAACGGCGGCAGCGGCACCCACGACTTCGACAATATTAGCTTGAGTGAGGCAGGCAGCACTGCGCCGGAAACACCACAGGATACTGAAAATCCGCAAGTATTAGAGTTTACTCCGGCTGACGGCGCCTCAATTGACTCCGGACAAACTTTCCGGGCAGTATTTAGCGAAGATGTAAGCGGTGTAAATGAAAGCAGCTTTTTCATTGAAAACGTACCGGGAACGGTAACCTACGACAGTACAACTTATATGGCAGAGCTTACCCCTAATGCCCCATTGGCAGAAGGTGAAACTTACCGGGTTAATCTGGATGACGGGATAACCGATAAAGCCGGTAATGGGTTGGAAGCCCGGGTCTACAGCTTTAAAGTTCCGGATATTACAGCACCGGAAGTGACTGTGGTTACCCCCGCAAACAATGATAAGGTAAGCGGCAGTGTAACACTGGAAGCCCACGCCGAAGATAATGTAGATGTAACATCACTGTCTTTCCAGGTGGCTGGCGCAAACGGTACATGGGAAACGCTGGGCAGTGGTACCCTGAACAACGGTCAATGGTTCTTTGACTGGGACACCGCGGACAATACAGGATTATATTTAATTAGAGCGGTAGCCAGAGATGGTGCCGGTAACGAAACAGTATCAGAAGAAGTGAAAGTTAATGTATTGAATAGAACTGAGCCCACCCCTAATGGTGGTATCGTAGATGGTAGCTTCAATAATGGTGGAAATGGCTGGACTACTTCAGGTGGAGAACTGGCCCAGGAGAGTAATGGTAATATATATGCAAAGACAGGTTATTCGTGGCAATTTTACCAGGATGTTGCTGTAACCCCCGGAAAAAATTATGTCTTAAACGGAGAGACCCGGTTTGGTACTGCCAGGACTGAAGCCCGGGTAGTAGCATATTTAATCGACGGGCAAGGTAATCCCGTGGACAGCAAGCAGATCAGGCATAAGCACAGTAGTTATAACTGGGAGCAACTGTCTGAACTTAAAATAAACGTTCCGTCAACAGTTAATAAGCTGCGGGTATACCTTCTGGTTAACGGCGGCAGCGGCACCCACGACTTCGACAATATTAGCTTGAGTGAGGCAGGCAGCACTGCGCCGGAAACACCACAGGATACTGAAAATCCGCAAGTATTAGAGTTTACTCCGGCTGACGGCGCCTCAATTGACTCCGGACAAACTTTCCGGGCAGTATTTAGCGAAGATGTAAGCGGTGTAAATGAAAGCAGCTTTTTCATTGAAAACGTACCGGGAACGGTAACCTACGACAGTACAACTTATATGGCAGAGCTTACCCCTAATGCCCCATTGGCAGAAGGTGAAACTTACCGGGTTAATCTGGATGACGGGATAACCGATAAAGCCGGTAATGGGTTGGAAGCCCGGGTCTACAGCTTTAAAGTTCCGGATATTACAGCACCGGAAGTGACTGTGGTTACCCCCGCAAACAATGATAAGGTAAGCGGCAGTGTAACACTGGAAGCCCACGCCGAAGATAATGTAGATGTAACATCACTGTCTTTCCAGGTGGCTGGCGCAAACGGTACATGGGAAACGCTGGGCAGTGGTACCCTGAACAACGGTCAATGGTTCTTTGACTGGGACACCGCGGACAATACAGGATTATATTTAATTAGAGCGGTAGCCAGAGATGGTGCCGGTAACGAAACAGTATCAGAAGAAGTGAAAGTTAATGTATTGAATAGAACTGAGCCCACCCCTAATGGTGGTCTTATAAATGGTGATTTCAGTAATGGTGGAAGTGGCTGGACTACTTCAGGTGGAGAATTGGCTCAAGGAAGCAATGGTAATATATATGCCTCGGCCGGTTATTCCTGGCAGTTTTACCAGGATGTTGATGTAGCTCCCGGAAAAAATTATGTCTTAAGCGGAGAGACCCGGTTTGGTACTGCCAGGACTGAAGCCCGGGTAGTAGCCTATCTACTTGACGGGCAGGGTAATCCCGTGGACAGCAAAGAGATCAGGCATAAGCACAGCAGTTATAATTGGGAGCAACTGTCTGATCTTCAGATAAGGGTTCCGTCAACAGTTAACAAGCTGCGGATATACCTTCTAGTTAACGGCGGCAGCGGCACCCACGACTTCGACAATATTAGCTTGGTCCCACAAAATTAATCATTGGAAAATCAGTCAGTGTTTTTTCTAAAGGGAGCGGTTTATTAAACCGCTCCCTTTTTGTGTACTTTAGTAAAGTATACCTTGCCATATAAATGGCAAGGACAAAGGAAAAAAGTACTGAAAATCGCGCGCTAAGGGAACTGATTTAGCGCGCTTTTCTTGTTACCGGCTTGCTTCTGATGCACTGGGATTTGCTGTCTGTTCCTGATCTTCGGGAGAAGTTTCTTGTGCCGGTGATTCATTTGCAGGACTCACAGTTGGGAAATATTCCCACGAAGGTTCCTTGAGTATAGAAGTACCGGTTCGCTGCTCATTTGCTTCCGGTTGATCCTCCGGTTGGTTAATGTTTACTTCAAATGGTGCGCCGGTCTGATGATGATCGAGTTCGTTCAGACGAATATTATCAAAGAGGTGATTTCCATGTTCACCCAGGGCAAGCAGGTATATTCTTACACTGGTGGCATCTTGCGGTGCATTTATTACTTGCGGGGGAATACTTTCCCACCCGCTGCCCCGGTGCCAGTAGTTTAGCAAATAAGTAACGGGTTCTTGCTCATCGCGGGAATTATAAAAAATGGCTGCAATGCGTGCCGCCTGGGTAGAAGTTCCTTTTTTAGTGTTAGCCGATAGCGCATATGAATTACCTGGCTCTACGGAAACCATCTGGGAAAATCCCCAGTTGTAATCATTGACTGCATACCTATTACCGTTTTCCTCTCTTTTTATTTCCCCCAGTGTTCCAACCCAACCAATTCGGTTTAACGAAAAATTGCTATTAATTAATTTGCTTCTGTACTTTCCATATCCAACATAGAGTAAAGCCATGTAACCCAGACCAAATAGAAGTAGTAATATAATTACTGCTTTTAAAAATCTCTTGATGTTCACTTTTAGCACCCTCCTGCTAAATTTTTTATACCCTGTTAATATATGAGCTATATATTTAAAAGGTTATTAAAGATAAAAGACTGTCACAGAAATAGCTTTTCGGCCGGTACACAAAAGTTTGGCTATTTGAATATGTATTAAATACGAAGCAGGCATTGCTTTACTAATTGATACAACAGGAGCTTAAAGCATGAAAAGGATGCTTAAAGGAATAAAAGCCCGGCTTGGCGGGGGCAGCTTTATGGCCAATGTAATGGTGCTGGCAGGAGGCGCCGGTTTGGGGCAGGTTTTGGTGGTGCTGGCCACCCCTTTTTTAACAAGGTTGTATTCGCCCGAAGATTTTGGGGTGCTGGCGGTTTACGCTTCCATTCTTTCTATTATTTTGATTACAGCCTCTCTGCGTTATGAAGTGGCCATCCCCTTGCCCGAAAAGGATGAAAGTGCTGCGAACTTGCTGGCGCTGTGTTTTTTTATCCTTACAGCGGAAAGCTTGTTATGTGTTGCGGGAATTTGGCTTTTCAGGGAGCAAGTGACACACTGGCTAAATTGTACATATCTAAAACCTTACTTGTTGCTTTTGCCATTGAGTTTGTTCTGGGCCGGGACTTACAAGATATTAAATTGCTGGGCGTTAAGAAGAAAAACTTTTTCCCGCATTGCCCGTACAAAATTAACCCAGAGCTTCAGCCAGGTGTTAACACAGCTGGGGGCGGGACTTTTATACGCAGGCCCATTGGGGCTGCTTCTGGGTGATGTTGTAGGGCGGGCCAGTGGAAGCGGAACACTGGCTTTCTTGGCTTTCAGACAAGACGGAAAGGTTATAAAGGGAGTTACACTTTTTGGCATACGTAAGGTCCTTAAACGTTATTGGCGCTTCCCCATAATTTCCAGCGGTGCAGCTATGCTTAACGGGTTGGGAGTGCAGCTACCGCCACTTTTACTGGCGGGATACTACGGGGCCGGAGTTGCAGGGCTGTTTGCACTGGGACAGCGTATCCTGGGTCTTCCACTGGGATTGCTTTCTAACTCGGTAGCCCAGGTCTATCTGGCTGAAACAGCCAAAATGGCAACTTCCTCGCCCCAAAAAATACGCAGTCTATTCTGGGATACAATGAAAAAAATGTTTGTAATGGGAATCATCGTCATTAGTTTTTTTATGCTCATCTTACCATGGCTTTTTTCTACCGTTTTTGGTAATCAATGGAGCGAATCAGAAATTTATTTACGTATTCTCGGTCCCATGTTTTTGTTTCAATTAACATGCAGTCCTACCGGGGGAACTCTTGATGTTTTGGAGCGGCAAGACCTTGCGGTGATCAGAGAAGTAATAAGAGTTAGTTTGACTGCGGTGGCACTTATCATGGCCGGCGTTTCCAATCAACCACCGGTTATGGCTGTTACCTTCTTGAGTATAGCAGCCTCAATAGGTTACATAATTTATGCTTTTATGTCTTGGTTAGCTATTCGAAGTTTTCTAGCCTCTAAAGAACAGGGTGGTACAAATGTTAAAACCAGTTAAGTGTTTAGTGTACGAATATAAAGGAAGAGTGCCCCACCGTGATGTATTAGCCGAAAAGGGTCTACGGTGGGATTGGGTAGATAAGGATGTGATTAGACTTTTCTTTGCTTCCAAACCAAACCTAAACACCACTTTTAGTAAGTTTTTAAACAAAGGTTATATTGGCCTTGTATTGTCTTCCGGCGATAATTGGTTAACCTACTGTTGGATGACTACTCCTTACAGCCTAGGACCTCATCATTTGCCCGCATGGGTCAAAGATTTAAATGCGTATTGGATCTTTTATAGCCACACGCATGAAAAATATAGGGGCCGGGGTTTTTACAAAGCTGCATTGCAGTGTCAGATTAATCGCGCCCTTCAAGATAGTCAGGGTAAAGCAACTATTTACATTGATACTGCCGCCCAAAATATTCCTTCCCGCAGGGCAATAATTACCTCTAACTTCGAACCAAAGGGAGTCATTACCTGTTATAAACTAAAATTTCCAAAGTTAAAGTCCTTTGTGTATGGCAAGTGGAATAAGGATCAGGAGCATCCGCCTTTGGAGACGGGGGTGATCTATTGACTATCAATAAGAAAGACATAAACCCACTTCTTCTTGATGGCTGGCTGGAATTTAACCGGGTAAAGTGGGGAGTTAAACCAGTGCGTGTGAAATTTAAGGCGCCCAACGATGCAGAGGTCCCTTCCATTGAGGTAGTGTTTTTTTTAAATGCAAAGGGCAAGATATGTGTTCCACCGCGGAATCCTTATTTGGGCATAAACTTTAACCCTACCCCCACAGATAAGCAGGCTCGTTTATCTAACCAGTGGCTGGAAGTAGCTGATTATCTAGTTGAGGAGATGCGGGACAGGGGTTTGGCCTCTACTATTGGGCTGCCTCCCCATATTACGGATGTAAGGCCATGGCAGTGGAACGGTTTTAAGGCAGGGGTTAAATATACGTTTTGTGAGACATTTCCATATGACATTAATAGAGCATACAGAAGCGTAAGAAAAAATATTAATAAAGCCATAAAAGCAGGGTATGTATGCAGTAGAACCAAAGATATGAACCATGTTTTGCCATGCCTGTTGGAAACTGAGGAGCGACAGGGATTTGATCATCAGTTAACTATAAAGGATCTTGAACTGTGCAGTGAACTTTTAGGAGATGATCATTTTCGTACTTACATTTGTTATGCACCAAACGGTGAGCCGGCCTGCGCTTATATATGGTTGCATTGCCGTGGAGCACGGGCAATAGGGTGGGTAGGCGGCACGCGGCAGTCCTATCAGCATTCAGGGGTAACGCAATTTATAATCAAATACTCCATAGACGATCTTAATGTAGCAGGTGCTACAAGCATAGATTTAACCGGCGCTAACATTCCCAGTGTCGCCGCGTCGAAACTGCAATGGGGATTTAAATTAACTCCTTACTACACTTTGGGGGCCTACGGTATAAAACAGATGGCTATTTGGGTACGGGATTGGCTCAATTATTAGCATAGCCTAAAAAGGAGGCACTAAGGTTGTTAATTGTTATTTATCCTCCTACCTATCTTGTTGAGCGCCAATATATCTTTGATGTAGTTTTATCCCAGTTTCTTGGGCTAAAATACCAATACCAAATTGAAGAACGGTCTGATGTTTGTATTAAGTTAACAGAAGACCATTGGGAAAGAGAGCTGCGCATTGCTGATATTCTTTTTCAAACCCCGGAAGAAAGATGGCTCAATGAATTCTCGTTACCCTCGCAGCCGTTGGATTGGTGGGATTTATCAGATATTATCTTCTGTGATACCACGGTGACACCGGAAGTGCCGGTTATTTACGGAAGCAGGCTGTCCAGCGGGTCTTTCCTAGTAAGGCGGGAAAATGGAATGGATTTAGGAGTTGATATTTTTGGCAGTTCTTTTTTTATGCTCACTCGTTATGAAGAAGCGGTGAAACCTGACCGTGACAGCAGGGAGCGATTTCCTGCGGCAGCTTCTTTGGCGTTTCAGGAAGGTTTTTTAACACGGCCGATAGTTAACGAGTACGTTGAAATTCTTTGGCGGGCATTAAAGCACCTGTGGCCTGGTTTAAAGAGAAAAGAAAGGACATTTGTCGTGCGTCTCAGTCACGATGTAGATTGGCCCCTGTGTACATACGAAAAGACTTTGGTACAGGTTTTCAGAAACATTGCGGGTGATGTGATCAAGACGAGGAGCCCTGACTTAGCATTACGGCGCTTCCTCTCTTACCACCGGGTAAGGTTGGGAAATTTTGATGCGGATATTTGTAACACTTTTGATACGATCATGGACTTAAGTGAAAGAAATGGTTTGTATAGTGCCTTCTATTTTATAACTGAACACGGGGATAACCAGATTAATGGCATATATTCTATAGATCATCCGTGGATCAGGAAATTGATGCGCCGAATCCATGATCGAAATCATGAGATCGGTCTTCATCCAAGTTATAACACTATACACGACCCGTCTCAATTAAGCCGCGAATTTCAAAATTTATTGAGAGTATGTGAATCTGAAGGAATCCAGCAGGAGGTTTGGGGCGGGCGCCAGCATTACCTGCGGTGGAATGTGCCTACTACCTGGCAAGATTGGGAAGATGTGGGCCTTGATTATGACAGCACACTAGTTTTTGCCGATCATGCAGGTTTTCGTTGCGGAGTTTGCTATGAGTTTAATGTATTTAATCTTCATGCCAGACGCCCTCTGGATTTAATTGAACGGCCATTGATTGTTATGGACAGTACTGTCCTGGCAAAAAACTATATGAATTTATCACATGAACAGGCCCGGGTAGAAATTGCCAGGTTAATCAAAAACTGTAAGATTTTTAGAGGTGATTTTACATTGCTCTGGCATAACAGCCATTTTATTGACCGGCGTGAATGCCAATTGTACCAAGACATAGTGAATGGCATAAAGAATTGACCGCTTTGGTGATGATAGACAGCTTAGATTTAAATTCGAGGTGTTCTTGAGTGAAGCAGTTAAAAGTTGTCTTGCTCCACATAATGTCTTTTGAATTCCTGTTTGCCGCCTTTTTAATGGCCGGTACTTTCAAAGCGGCACCGGTTTTTAAGAGTATACCTTTTGATTTGACTGTGTTTTTTCTGCTTACCAGTGGGCTGGCTGCGTTTGTAATTCTATATCGAAAAGTAAAAGAAGGTTCATTAAGCCTTCCGCATGCCTCAAAAATATATCCCTTTTACAAAAACTCTATTTGTGCCATTATTTTGTTTTACGCCTTATTTTTGTGGGCAGTGCTAAGTCTACTTTATTCTCCCAGTACCATGTACTCAACAGATAAAGTATTAAGGTTTGGCATCTTAACAGGATGGGCTTTTTTAGGGATGTCTTTAATTATTTCAGTTGAAGTACAACGAGCAAAAAGACTTTTTCTTTTTTTGTTTGGTTATGGATTGTTAATGGCCCTATTGGCCTTAAAGCAATTTTGGGGGGATGGCGGTGGGTTGGATTTTGTTATTGTTTTGGAAAACACCCATATTGCGTTAGGACGTATTACAGGTATGGCCGCCATATTGGCGTTCATTGGTTGTTTATATGCAAAAAGACGATGTTTAAAATTTTTTTATGCAGCCACATTTGTTATATTGATTGCTGCTGTTATTATTTCCGGCAGCAGGGGGCCTACTTTAGCCGTTATTCTTACATTAATGCTCTCTATGTTATTGGTATTATGGGGGGGGAAAGATAAATTTTACCGGCGGCATAGTTTTTCCGTGCTAGGCCTAATATTTGTTTTTTCCATATTTGCTTATCACATTGGTTTGTTGGACTTGGCCATAACTCGTTTTAGCTTATTATTCTCTCAACCTGCCGAGGGAACATCCGGCTTTCGCCTGGATGTGTACAGTCAGGCTTTGACCATGTGGTTAAATAGTCCGGTAGCGGGGGTTGGTATTGGAGGGTTTCCCATTGAGCAAGGCTATGGGGACGCACGTATTTATCCTCACAACATTGTGTTTGAAGTGCTGGCTGAACTGGGTTTGGTGGGGTTAGTGCTGTTAGGCCTCTTTTTCTATATTTGTTTTAAAGCACTCCCTCCCTTGAAAGTTTTGGTAAGATATCCTATTCCGTTGACTTCGTTACTGCTTTTCGTTTATCTATTTTTCAATGCTCTGGTTTCAGGGGATATTAATGATAACCGATTATTATTTGCCTTTGCGGGGCTGTTAACAATAGGAAGGTTTTATTTTACAAAAACCTAACTACTATGTCAAAACCCACATGAACCTTATACACAAACACATTAGAACCCCACCTGTAAAAAGCACGCTATGGAAACTGATTTAGCGCGTGCTTTTTTCATGTTAATGATGCGACACAGATTTTGGGTGCCAGGAATAATATAAAGAGTATTATATTCCCAGTACAGACCTAAGCTGTTCTTTTTAAATGGGTAAGAAGTTGTCTTAAAGGAGGGATTAGTTAGCGTCTGATTAGATTGACTCAATTGACAGAATTAATCTTACTTGAGGTGTTTACCGTGAAACATTTAAGATTAGCCTGCAGCTACTTAATATCATTTGAATTTTTATTTGTTGCTTTTTTGATGGCCGGTAATTTTAAGGCGGCGCCGGTGTTAAGTAATTTACCGGTTGATTTGACGGTATTTTTTATGGCATCCAGTGTAATAGCCGCGGCTATTATTTTATACCGAAGATTAAGAATAAAGTCTAAAAATGATCAGGGTGTCTTAGAGAATGATAACCCTAAAATTAAATCAAATTGGACACGTAAGTTTGAAATCAAAAATCTCCATCGAGAGAACATTTATGCTGCTACCGTATTTATAGTGTTTTTTTTATGGGCGTTGCTAACTTTGCTTTATACTCCAAGTGATATCTATTCCATTAGTAAAGTTTTACGACTAGGTGCTCTGACAGGTGTAGCTTTTATGGGAACTGTCTTAATTATTTCAGCAGAAAAGGAAAGGGCAAAAAGATTTTTGACTCTGCTATGTAGTTTTGGCATCATCATGACCGTAGCGGCCTTTGCAAAATATATACTGCGAGGCGGTGGTTTAGGGTTTGTAGCCTTATTCAGCGGAAATTACATAGCCCTGGGTCGCGTGGCCGGAATGACGGCTATAATAATGCTTGTCGGGCTGATATTTGCCAAGAAAATCAGTCATAAAATTCTTTTGGGAATGGGGTCCATTACTGCACTTGCTGTCGTTGGTGTTTCCGGAGCCAGAGGACCGGCTGTGGCTGTGGCATTAACGCTAATCCTATTCACTCTTATAGCCACCATTTTTGCTAAAACCAGGGTCTTTAGGCGTAATTTTTTAATTGCAATTTTTTTGGTAGTCGTTACTGCATTTGTTGCATATAATTTCAATCTCTTTGATACAATGGTAGGCCGATTTAATGTAATGCTTTCTGAACCTGATATGGGCTTTTCCGCCGGAAAACGTGTAGTGCTATATGACCAGGCGCTGAGAACATGGGTCGACCATCCCATAATGGGTGTGGGAATCGGAGGTTTTCCCGTGGAACACGGGTATGGGGACCAACGTAATTATCCTCATAATCTAGTACTGGAGGTTCTGGCAGAATTGGGAGTGGTGGGCCTAATTTTGTTAGGTTTAATTTTCTATCTATGCTTGAGAATGATTCCTCCACTAAAAGTGTTAAAAGACCATCCTATCCTATTAATTTCATTTTTGTTACTATTTTTTACTTTTCTCAATGCAATGATCTCAGGAGATATAAATGACAATCGTTTGCTGTTCTCCTTTGTTGGATTACAGTTAGTTGGGAGATGTTACATTTTTAAAACTATGGATGGTACCGCATAAACCGGGGGGATGAGCAACTTGGTGCAGGTTGAAGTGAGAAAAATGTTTGTTAATGACCTTGAAGAGGTGGTCTCTGTACATGGCGAGGCTTTCCCGGGATATTTTCTTACTAGTATGGGTCATCGTTTTCTTAAATTATTTTATAGGGAATTTATTGACCAAACAGGCTGTCATTCGCTAGTTGCTGAGCATAATCAAAAGATAATTGGTTTTGTAGTAGGGACAAATGATAAGTCTAAATTATTAAACCGTTTTTATCGAAGAAATCTAATTTCCATAGCATCGATTGTTATGTATAAGTGTTTAACTGATTTCAGTGTTTTACGAAATATTCTAAGTAGAGTGCGTACTGCCTTCTATTATTTTAGGGGTTGTGTTGCAAAAAAGGAATCTGATTACAATTCTAAAGGTTCGTTTAATACCGTTCGTCTATTGTCCATTGGTGTTATCTCTGCATATCGCGGCAAAAAAGTTGCAGAAAAACTAGTAAAGGAGTTCTGTGAACAGTCTGGACGTAACGGAGCAAAATATATAGGCTTATCCACATCACCTGATAATCAACGGGCAATAGCGTTTTATGAAAAGATGGGATGGCAGCAAATAGAAATAAACGAAAAGAGTATCTCTTTTATGCTTACTTTATAACCATACTGGTTTAGATTTTTAGACATTTACCTAGGTAAATGTTATTTTTTTGCTTTTTTAGTTGGTGACACAGTTTTTTGATGCCAGGAATATTATAAAGGTATCCTGTTCAAACTGGAGCAAAAATTACGGTTTATATGTTACCAGAACTGTAAATTGGTTCTGCTGAGGGGTGAAACTAAACGTGCGTTTTTTGATCCTAACTCAATACTTCCCACCTGAAATCGGTGCTGCACAAGTACGGCTTGCATCCATGGCACGGGAATTAGCTATGATGGGCCACGAAGTGGAGATAGTTACAGCAATGCCTAACCACCCCACCGGACGGGTCTTTCCCGGCTATACAAAAAAGTTTTACTATTATGAGTTATGGGAAAAGATGCCGGTATACAGAACCTGGGTTTTGCCATCTGTAGGTGCAGGTGTAAAAAGGATGCTAAATTATACCTCATTTACCACGACTTCTCTTTTTGCTTTAACTCGTGCCCTGAAACCAGACTACATGTTTGTTGAGTCCCCTCCGCTCTTTTTGAGCTTACCAGGAGTTATAGCTTCCCGGCTTTGGGGTATACCCTTAATTTTTAACATTTCGGATTTATGGCCTGATTCTGTGAGTGAAATGGGTCTTATGGATGACGGAATCATATTACGTATGCTTAAGGCTTTAGAGCGCTGGACATATAAAAAGTCTGATTACATTACTGCGGTAACTGAGGGTATACACCGGGTTTTAATTGAGGATAAAGGGGTACCGCCTGAAAAGGTACTTTTTTTACCTAACGGAGTGGATCAAGAATTATTTAAGCCTAGACCACCTGATAACGAGCTTAGCCGCGATTTGGGACTTGAGGGCAAGAAAATTATTTTGTATGCCGGAACAATGGGGTTTGCCCATGGTTTAGAGGTGGCTATTCAAGCAATGGAGTTATTACAAACTGACAATCCGGATATACTTCTTGTTTTTATAGGCGGAGGTTCGGAAAAGGAAAAGCTGGCCAAAATGGCTGTTAGCAAAGGACTAAATAATATCAAATTTTTAGACCCACGGCCCCCGGAGTTTATTGCCAGACTATATTCTATTGCTTTTGCGGGTTTGGCCAGTGCCAAGAATTTACCATTGTTCAGAGGAGCACGTTCTTCCAAAATGTTCCCGGTTATGGCTTCAGGCAGGCCGGTAGTGTACAGGGGAGATGGAGAAGGGCCTCTGCTGGTTGAGGAAGCAGAGGCAGGACTGGTTATTAAGCCGGAGGACCCTCTTCTTTTAGCAGAAGCCATACAAGTATTGGCAAATAACCCTGACCTTGCGGCTAAACTGGGGCGAAACGGTAGAAATTATGTAGAGACATATTTTAGTTGGCCGGTGCTGGTGCGGGATTGGCTTTCACAGCTACTGAAAGAACAACCAGAGAACGGTTAAATCCTGAACCAACCGGTAAGTTGACTATCCAGGAAAATATTGAGTGAGGATGGATTGTATGCGCGAAAGTTATCTTCCTTTTTCTCCCCCATTAATCGGCGAGCAGGAAATAAATGAAGTCGTTGATACTTTGCGTTCGGACTGGATTACCACCGGACCCAAGACCAAACGTTTTGAAAATGACTTTGCCGTATATCTTCAGGCCCCCGGGGCACTAGCGCTAAATTCCTGCACTGCCGCACTGCACACTGCCCTGGTAGCCGGCGGGATCGGTCCTGGCGATGAAGTGATCACCACAACTCTAACCTTTGCAGCTTCGGTCAATGTAATTGAACATGTAGGTGCTCGCCCGGTGCTGGTGGACGTGGAACCGGATACTTTAAATATTGATCCCCGTAAGATAGAGGAGGCAGTCACTGACCGTACCCGGGCTATTATTGTGGTGCACTTTGCAGGGCATCCGGTGGATCTGGATAGCGTACATGAGTTGGCTGCTGCCAAAGGGCTCTTAGTTGTTGAAGATGCTGCTCATGCTCTTCCTGCTAAATATAAAGGACATTATATCGGCTCAGGCACTAATCCCGCTGCATTTAGTTTTTATGCTACCAAAAACTTGACAACTGCTGAAGGGGGGATGCTCACTGGGGATCCTGAGTTTATAGAGCAGGCCCGGGTCATAAGTCTTCACGGCATGAGCCGGGATGCCTGGAAAAGGTATGGTAAGGGCGGGCACTGGTACTATGAAGTAACGCTGCCGGGTTTTAAATATAACATGACCGATATTCAGGCTTCCCTTGGCCTTTGGCAATTGAAGAAACTCAGTAGTTTACAAGCTCACAGAAATAAAGTAGTTGAGGCCTATCATAATGCATTTTTAAATGAGGAGACATTGGAATTGCCGGCTTTGCGCCCGGAAGTGGAGCATGCCTGGCATTTATATGTACTTCGTTTGAAAGATGGAGCCTTCAGGGTTGGCCGTGACCGTTTTATAGAAGAATTATCAGACCTTAATATTGGGACTTCAGTACATTTCATACCACTTCACCTACATCCGTATTATCGGAAAAAGTATGGTTTTAGACCTGAAGATTTCCCGCAAGCATATAACAACTACCGGCGGATGCTCAGCCTACCCCTGAACCCGCGTTTAAGTGACCGTGATGTCACTGACGTAATTGAAGCGGTTTTAGAGGTGGTGAAGAGATTTCGGCAATGAAATGGGAAAAACGCGTGTTTGACTTGATTTGTTCTATACTGGGCCTGATCATGCTCACCCCTTTTTTACTTGTTATAGCTGTATTGATTAAGTTGGGGGACGGAGGCCCTGTTTTTTTTTACCAGGAGCGAGTTGGTTGCCGTGGAAGGTTATTCCGCATCTGTAAGTTTAGGACCATGATACCAAGTGTCGGCCAAGCAGGGGGACAGCTTACAGTGGGAAATGATTCCCGCGTAACACGCATAGGTTATTTATTGCGTAAAACCAAGTTGGATGAATTACCGCAATTGATTAATGTGCTAGTGGGTGAGATGTCATTAGTTGGCCCCAGGCCGGAAGTGCCGAGGTATGTTGCATTCTATAATCAAGAACAGCGCGAAGTTCTTAACCTTATGCCGGGAATTACTGATTTAGCTTCCATTAAGTACCGGGATGAAAGTAGCTTACTGGCTCAATCCGCGGACCCGGAAAAGACCTATATCCAAGAAATAATGCCCAGGAAAATTCAAATTAACTTAGCTTACGCACGAGATGCCAATTTATTAAATGACATTGGCGTAATCATAAGTACATTTGCAGCGATACTTAAAATTCATTAAGTGTCAAACTGTAATGAATAAACAGAAGAAGTATTGGCTGTTTGCGGTTCTATACATGGAGGGGTGTTTATGAAAACATTAGACGGTAAAAAGGTTTTGGTTGCCGGAGGAGCAGGATTCCTGGGATCTTATATTTGTAGGGCTCTTTTGCAAGCCGGTGCCCAAGTGTCTGTTTTGGACATCTTGCCCAGGGAAAAAATCTACAATTTGCAAGATATAGAGTCTGATGTCAATATTATCACCGGAAGCGTGACTGACGAAAAGTGTGTCTTTAATTCCGTCCAGGGACAAAATGCCGTGGTGGATGCATCGTTCCCCCTTGCCAAGTGTGATCCCGGGCCAGGCCGGCAGTACATAGAAGTGGGCACTTTGGGTGTTTATAATCTATTAAAGGCCGTATTGCATACCGGGGCCAATTTAGTGTTTAGTTCTTCCATATCCGTTTACGGGGTGCAAAACTATACGCCAATAAACGAAAAGCATCCCACGGAGCCCATTTTATTATATGGTGCTACTAAATTGGCAGGAGAAAACTATTGTAAGATAATGCAGCAGCGCTACGGTTGTAATGTTGTTATTTTGAGGTATTCTGATTTATATGGACCGGGGTTAGGCAGAAACGGGGCTCCGGCAGCTTTTCTAAGCAAAGTCTTGGCGAAAAAACCTCTACTCATTAGAGGTGGTGGAAAGCAGATCAGAAGCTATTTATATATAAGCGATGCCGGTGAGGCCGTTGTTGCCGCTCTTAAGTGTTTTAAACAGGGCGGGGTTTTTAATATAGCCGGCAAAAAAGCTATATCTATAATTGAGCTGGCAGAAATTGTACGCCGTGCAACCGGTGTTTCTGTGCCCATTGAATATATCTTTGACAGTGAAACTGATAAGAGGCATTACAGCATAGACGGTACCCTGGCGGAAAAAGAAATTGGTTTTTACCCTCGTGTTGGTTTTGAGGAAGGGTTATCCTTAACCTTTGAATGGTTGAAAGGAAGGTCGAAATAATATGAAAGTAGCAATACACCAGCCAAATTTTTTACCTTGGGCTGGTTATTTTTATAAGCTGCTTCGGGCCGATATATTTATTTTTTTTGATACGGTACAGTTTCCCAGGGGGAAAAGCTATTGTAGCAGGGTAAAGATAAAGTCTCCGCAAGGGGCAAGGTGGCTTACTGTACCCGTTAAGGGAAAGGGAAATTTTCTGCCTATCAAAGATGTACAGGTGGCTGGATATGATTGGGTTAAAAAACACCTGGGAACTTTCAAGGCTTATTATAGCCAGGCGCCGTATTGGGGTACCTTTTCCCCTGGTATAGAAAACATATATAGAGATACCTGGCGGTACATTTCCGATTTTAATATTGCATTGATCAAATTTATTGCAGCTGCCATACAGGCTGATACTAAATTTATACGGTCATCAGAAGTGGACCTGGAATGCAGCGATACTGGTGAATATATTCTTAATCTGGTTAAAGCGGTTGGGGGTACAGTATATATTACAGGCCAAGGTGCGGGTACCATGCGCTATATGGATGAGCAGAAGTTTAATCAAGCTGGAATAAACGTAGAGCAAACCAATTATGAAGAACCAACTTATGGCCAGTTATATGGCCATTTTGTTCCCGGGCTTTCAGTGGTAGATATCCTATTTAACACAGGTATTGAGGCCCGGGATATAATTCTTTCCGGAAACAATTAGTAGAGTTTAAATTTGGATAGTCTATATAGTTATTTTTTGGCAGGTGCGAGACAGGAACGCTCCTGCTTTTTTTTTCATATTTTGAAGGAGCAGGGGAAGAGGAGGTAGATTTTACTGGAAAATATAAAATATTTACGCTTTGGGTAAATTTTAACTAAATGATTTCCAAATTTAAGGTGTGGCATAATTCGGGTGGTTTTAGTTATGACAAACGAGTTGGGCCGGGTTTTCGAAAAAGGGTGTTGCCGGGCAGTGAATGATGTGGTGATTAAACAAGGATTAATTATTAAGCGCCTGTTTGATCTGGTCATTGGTTTAGCTATGTTGGTTATAAGTTTACCATTGATGATATTGATTTCTATCGTCATCAAGATAGGTTCGCGAGGGTCAGCCATTTTTAGACAAAAAAGGTTAGGTAAAGATTTAAAGATTTTTAATTGCTTTAAATTTCGGACCATGAGTGGGGATGCTGAAAAGGAACTGAAATGCTTATTGGCTGAAAGGTCTGATTTAAGGCGAGAATGGAATGCGAATTTTAAATTGAAGAAAGATCCTCGTATAACCCGTCTGGGAACATTTTTGAGAAAAACCAGCCTTGATGAGTTACCCCAACTTTTTAATGTTATACGGGGTGAAATGAGCCTGGTGGGTCCTAGACCCAGGCCTCTTTACGAATTAAAAAATGTGGGAGATACAAACACTTCCGTTTTTAATATGGGTCTTTCTGTTAAGCCCGGTATAACCGGTCTCTGGCAAGTTTCCGGTAGGAGCAAAATTGAATTTCAACAGAGAATTGAGTTGGATGCCTTATATGCAAAGGAATGGTCTTTAGGGTTAGACATTAAGATCCTGATAAAAACCGTTTATATTGTGATTAGACAAAAAGGTGCATGTTGATGAGGCTGCTGACAAAAGGAGGACAACTGTTGTGGTAAGGCTTTGTGTGGTAGGGATGGGGCACGTGGGCGTGGTAACGGCATCTTGTTTTGCCAGTTTGGGCTACTCAGTGATCGGTGTGGATAAGGATCATGACAAACTTATGCTATTATCTCAAGGTAAGTCACCTTTCTTTGAACCCGGTCTAAGCGAATTATTAAAAGGGGGTATAGATAAAGATTTACTTTTCTTTACGGAAGACTTTGATGAAGCAATTAAGGCATCGGAGGTTATCTTTATCTGTGTCGGTACACCTTCCCGGGAAGACGGTAGTGTCGATTTAACTCAAGTCGAAGAAGTTGCCCGGGGGATTGCTGCTAATCTAAACGATTATAAACTTATAGTGGGAAAGAGTACCGTACCTGTTGGAACTGCGAAAAAAATTAAACAGACAATAAAACTTATCAATGGTGATAATTGCCCTGATTTTGATGTATCCAGTAATCCCGAATTCTTAAAGGAAGGTTCGGCCGTTAATGATTTTTTATTTCCCGACCGTGTGGTTTTGGGCGTAGACAGCAAAAGGGCTGAAATAATTCTTAAGGATTTATACCGGGATTTTGATTGTCCTGTGTTAACTACGGATATTGCCACCTCGGAAATAATTAAGTATGCCAGTAATGCCTTTTTAGCCATGAAAATTTCGTATATAAATCTGGTCGCTGACATGTGTGATAAAGTTGGGGCCAATGTTCACCATGTAGCGGATGGAATGGGTTATGACAGGCGTATCAACAGAGAGTTTCTTAGTGCCGGGGCTGGGTATGGCGGCAGTTGTTTTCCCAAAGACGTAAAAGCTTTTACCTACCTAGCCGCTGACCTGGGTATAAATGTAAGCCTTTTAAGGGAAGTAGACCGCATCAATGAAAAAAGGATCTGCTTAATAGTTAAAAGATTAGAAGATACCCTTTGGGTGTGTAAGGATAAAAAGATTAGTGTCCTGGGCATGGCCTTTAAGTGTAATACCGATGATGTTAGAGAGTCCCCCGCACTCAAACTGATTAACAAACTGGCAGATAAGGGATGCCAGATATGCTGTTACGACCCCAAGGCCATGAGTAATGTACGGGCGCAGTTAAACGGCTTATATGAACTTATATCCTTTGCTGAGTCACCGTATGAGGCTGCCAGGGGGTCAGATGCCCTGGTGTTTATGACCGATTGGCCTGAATTTGGTAAACTTGATTTCGTCAAAATTAAAGAGTTAATGAGGAGCCCCATCATTGTTGATGGTAGGGGAATGCTTCATGCTCATGATCTGGAGGAAACAGGGTTCTTGTATCAGGGCTTAGGGTTAGGGGGGAGACTCTCTTGTCAGTGAAAAACGCCCCTTATTTAAACGGGAAACCTGTTTCGCTGGTCTCCGGTGCCGGAGGTTTTTTAGGCAGTCACCTGGTTGACAGGTTAATTAAGGCCGGTCATTTCGTGGTTGGTATCGATAGTTTTAACACCGGGAGTCTGGATAACTTGGATCATGCTTTATCATCTAATAACCACTTCATATTGGTACAGGCTGACATTACAGAAGATTTTCAGCTGCCGAACTTAGTATATGATTACATATGGCACCTGGCTAGTCCCGCCAGCCCAGTGGATTATCGTCGGCTCAGTATTGAAACTATGCTGGTAAACAGCAATGGTACCGGAAATATGTTGAAAGTGGCATTGAAAAATAGAGCCAAATTTTTGTTAGCCAGTACATCGGAAGTATATGGTGATCCTTTGGTGCACCCGCAGCCGGAAATTTATTGGGGTAATGTGAACTCGGTCGGAGAGCGGGCCTGCTATGATGAAAGTAAACGCTTTGCCGAGGCATTAGTTTTTGAATATCACCGGCGTTACAGCATGAATATCAGAATAGTGAGAATATTTAACACCTATGGCCCGCGCATGCGAATCAAAGATGGCCGGGTTGTACCCAATTTTATTTGCCAGGCTTTAAAAAATGAGGCCCTGACCGTCTATGGAAGTGGCTCTCAAACTCGCAGTTTTGCTTTTGTGGACGACGAAATAGAAGGGATCTTTCGGGCCATGACTTATGAGAACACCAATGGCCAAGTTATAAATCTGGGTAATCCGGAGGAATACACCGTTAAAGAACTGGCTTCTGTTGTTGCCGCAATCTGTAGTGTGAAACTCCAAATTAAATATGGTGACCTCCCGCCTGACGATCCTTCAAAGCGCTGCCCGGATATAAGTAGAGCAAAAGAGCTATTAAAATGGTATCCGTCGGTTCCCTTAAAACAAGGTATAGGCAGAACCGTTGAATATTTTGCCGGGAAGTATTCGCTACCAATTTAAATATCGGGAGACGGAATGAATCTGAGAGAAAAGATGCTTAAGGGTGGAGCCTATCTTATTGTCAGGCAGGGATTTGGATTAATTGTTGGCTTTATAGGAGTCTTATTAATCACGCGGGCTATAGGACCGGGCAATTACGGTATTTATACCACAGCCTATGGCATTGTGGTTTATTTAAGCAATTTAGCAAGTTTAGGTGCGCATGTTTACTTGATCAGGCGGGAGTCTGAGCCTGATATTAATGTCTATCACCAGGCTTTTACTCTTATGTTTTTAACAGGATGCATAGGGTTAGTGCTTGGTTTAGCAACTATTCCCATATTTGAATGGTGGCTGCAAAACCGGGTATTTATACCTCCACTTATAACCATGCTGCTTGCTATACCCTTGATTACTCTGGCCGGGCCGGCTATGGCCCGGCTAGAGCGAGATCTGAATTACCGCCCCATTTCGATTATTGAACTTACGGGACAAATAATTAATTATGTAATTGCCATTTTATTGGCCTACCATGGTAAGGGAGTATGGGCGCCGGTGACGGGATATTTAGCTTGGCAGGTTTTCAATCTATTGGCCACATGTATTGTGACCCGCTTATTACCCCGGCCGACCTGGTCCTGGTCATTAGTAAAGGAGATTGTAGGATACGGAGCCGGTTATTCCGTATCCATGTGGGTATGGCAACTACGCAGTCTGGTAAATCCTCTCATTGTGGGGCGTTTTGCCGGGCCGGTAGCTGTGGGTAATATAGCACTGGCTATCCGCCTGGTAGAGGCCCTTAATTTCGTAAAAACCGCTACATGGAGGCTTTCCATTGCCGGCTTTGCTAAATTACAGAGAGATTACCTGCGCTTAAAACGTGCGCTGGAGAATGCTATGCTATTTCAAGTCTTGGCTGTGGGGCCTTTATTTGTCTTTTTTGCTTATACTGCTCGGTGGATAATTCCTTTTGTATTTGGTGACCGGTGGACTGGTGTACTATCCATTTACCCCTTTATTGCTTTAGGTTATCTTTTTAATGCCATGTTCAGTATGCATTCATCTGTACTATTTGTCCTTGGTCGTACCTGGGGGGTAACATCCTTTCATATGGTGCACATTTTAATTTTTGTAGGGAGTGCCCTTTTTTTGCTACCCCACTTAGGGCTAATAGGCTACGGACTGGCCGAAGTTTTTGCCTTATTAAGTTATCTTGTTATTCACCTTAATTTAGTAGGTTTATTTCGCCCTCATTATACAGATGCTGTTCTCTGGTTTCTTGCGTTTTCAGTGCCGCTTGGGGCGACTTATGTTAATTTACCGTACACAATCTTACTTCTGATACCTTTATGTGTTGTTGTACTAATGAAAGGGCCTAGGCAAAAAGTTTTGGAATATATTAAATTTGCCAGAATGGGGGGGTAGCCTGTGGGTAAACCCTTGGTCAGCGTCATTATTAATAATTATAATTATGGGCATTTTCTGGCTGAAGCTATTAACAGTGTTTTAGATCAGACTTACCCCCGCACTGAGATTATTGTTGTTGACGATGGATCAAGTGATAATTCGCGAGAAATTATTTCTTCTTATTTAAATAATATTATCCCGGTATTTAAAGATAATGGCGGGCAGGGATCTGCTTTTAATGCGGGTTTTGAAGTAAGTACGGGAGAGATAATTTGTTTTTTGGATGCAGATGACAGATTCCTCCCCCATAAGGTGGAGGAAATAGTCAGAGCTTGGCAGCGCTATCCGGATGCAGTCTTATACTATCACCGCATGCAGATAATTGATGCCCAGGGTGCAATTAAGGGGCGGCCATGGCCAATATATTTATGGGTAGGCTTGATTAGGGATAGAGTGGAGCGATCCGGTGGCTGGTGGCCAAGGCCGACTACCAGTGCCCTGTGTTTTTCTCGCCCATTTTTAGAAAGGGTTTTCCCAATGCCTGAACAGAGTTTTCGGCTTTGCGCCGATGCATATGTAGGTGATCTGGCCCCTTTTTGCGGCACCATAGTAGGTTTACCGAAGGTGCTAACGCATTACCGGCAGCACGGTCAAAACTATTGGGGTACCATTGTTACAGCTAAAAACAGCGGCATGGAAAACAAAGCCAAACAGCACTTTTTTGAGCATCAACAGCTAAAGAAAGCGCTCAGTAACTTGGGAATAAAAACTTCTATAACAATTGATCGCCACCTGCCTTATTTGATAACTACTCATGCTTTGGAAAACAAACCTTCGGTTTGGAAATTGGTCCCTGCAATACTGTCTTGTCCAGCAATAGGGTACGCAAGCCGGCTCTATCGATTGTTAAATTTATTTCTGAGGCGGTTTTGAGCATTTTAGGTAATATTTGGGACTGAAGGAGTTTAAGGCTGATGAGTGAAGTGGGAGTCAACCGACAAAAACCAGAGCCGAAGTTGTGGGAAAAGATTTTTGTTGTAATTACGCTTGTTTTTTCTACATCCGCAATTTATCCCTTGGTTCAAGATAAGGTTGGAGTAGTAATACAGTCGGGGCAAGGAAATCTGTTGGCGCAGGTTTTGTGGTCAGGGATTTATCTGATAACTTTTTGTTTGATAATTTTTTACTGGAGAAAGGCAATTCAAATTGCCTTTCGCGACGTGATTTTATGGCTTCTGGTAGGATTGGCTTTTGTATCTACTCTCTGGTCATATGCACCTTTGGAAACCTTGCGCGGGAGTGTTGCCCTGTTGGGTAATACTCTTATAGGTATATATTTGGTGACTTGTTATTCAAGGCAGGAATTCCTCAAATTGCTTCTCTGGGCACTTGGGTTGATCGTCGTTCTGAGCCTTGGATTGTCGATATTTCTCCCTGATGTTGCCTTTCATAATTTCCCGGGTCCTATGAGAGGTGTTTTATCAAATAAAAATCACTTCGGGCCTTTGATGGCATTGGCAGTAATAACATGGTTACTTTACTCTGTACACAGCACAAAGCTGCGTTTTATGGCCATTTGTTTTTGTTTATTGTCTTTTATTTTTCTGCTTTTGTCCCAATGTATAACGGCTTGGATAATATTTAGCATTCTCTTGCCAATGGTAATTATTTATTACTTACTTCGCCACAAGCGTGTGAAAATGGCCGTTCCTATCATCCTAATAACTCTGGCACTTTGTACCTTCTTTTTTTTAATCACAACCAATTTGAATAACCTTTTAGAACTAGCGGGTAAAAACATCACTTTAACCGGCAGAACTGAGCTCTGGTTGATAGTTTGGGATATGATCCAACACCGGCAGCCTTGGTTTGGGTTTGGCTATGATGCTTTCTGGCTGGGGATGGAAGGTCCTTCAGGAGCTGTATGGGAAATAATAAGCTGGAACCCTCCTCACGCACACAATGGTTATTTAGATGTTTGGCTTCAATTGGGTGTGGTGGGGATAGTGATTTTTATAATTTCGTTTGTGATCAATTATCTTAGGGCTGTTCTTTTGGCATGCCGTCAAAAGGATATTCTCCAAACGTTTCCCCTCTTAATCCTTACCTTTATGATCATTCATAATCTTTCAGAAAGTACGTTTATGGTCAGGAATAACTTTTTTTGGATTCTCTATGTAGTAACTTCCCTGCAATTCTGTGTAGAGCATAAAAGATTTTTTTGGAGTGCTAAAAATGAACACTAGGAAGAAAATAGCTATCCTCACCAATATTGTAGCCCCTTACAGGCTACCCATATATAAAATTCTTGCTCAAGATTTTGATGTTTCTGTCTTCTTTTCCGGCTGGGAAGACAACCGTGATTTTTGGCAACAAGAACAATTACAAGTTAAAGGCGTTTGGTTTAAAAAAGCGTGGGGATTCATTTTTAAAATTCCACAAAGAAGACGGGGGGTATTGTTTGATTACTGGTACCTCCACATAAATCCCGGCTATTTGTGGGATTTATGCACGAATCGTCCTGATGCGGTGATTTCTAATGAGATGGGTTTTCGCACATTAATGTCTTTGACCTACGGCTCTATGTTTCGCAGGCCGGTCTGGGTGTGCTGGGAAGGTACTTTGCATACAGAGAAAAATATAGGTGTTTTTAAAAGGTTAATACGAAGTTTAATTGCCAGATGGGCTAAACGATGGATAAGTTTCGGGAAAACTTCTACGGAATATCTTTTACACTTGAATATTAGTCCGAAACGCATATTACAAGTGCAAAATTGTGTGGAAGAAAAGGTATTTACCGCTGAAGCTATCACACCGGCCTTCAATATTAGACCTGAACCGGTATTTTTATACGCCGGCCAATTAATTAACAGGAAAGGTATCAAGTACCTTATGGATGCTGTGGCCCGGGTTCAAGCTGAGGGTTACAAATTCTCCTTGCTGCTGGTTGGCGGAGGATTTGAACGTGCATATCTGGAGAAATACGCCTTAGAATTAAATATTAAAAACATTTTTTTTCACCCTCCTGTGAAATCAACTTACATGGCACAAGTCTATAATAGTGCTGATGTATTTATTTTCCCAACCCTACATGATGTGTGGGGACTTGTTGTTAATGAGGCCCTCTGGTCCGGATTACCAGTGCTTGCTTCTAAATATGCAGGCTGTGCCCAGGAACTTTTACCACCGCAAAATATCTTTGACCCGCTGGATCAGGAAGATTTTAAAGCTGTTCTACGGCTAGCGTTAAACGGTAAAATTGCTGCGCCTGATTATAAAAAACTAAAGACAATTAAAGATGTTTCGCAATTAATTGCTAATAATGTAAAAGGAGCCTTAAGGGGTTATGAGAATCTTAGCGGTTCATAACTATTACCAGTTGCAGGGCGGGGAAGATGTTTTATTCGTTGAGGAGACAGCTCTTTTAGAAAGCAAGGGGCACAGTGTGAAAAACTTTACCAGGCATAATAATGAGATTAACACAATGGCACGGCTTCCTTTAGTTAGCAGCACTATATGGAACAGGGCATCCTATAAGTATATAAAGAGATTGATTAAGGAATGGCGTCCGGATGTAATTTATTTTTATAATACATTTCCTCTCTTTTCACCGTCTGTTTATTATGCTGCCCGGGAAATGAAGGTTCCGGTGGTGCAGGTGGTGCAAAACTACCGGCTGTTATGTCCGGGAGCTTTCTTTTTCCGGGGCGGGCATGTTTGTGAGGACTGTCTGGGTAAGGTTGTACCTTGGCCCGGACTGTTGCGCGGTTGTTACAGGCAGAGTCGCATATCAACTGCCGTGGTAACGGCTATGTTAACTGCCCACCGTATGCTGGGAACTTGGGAGAAGGTGGTGGATGTTTTTATTGTCCCTACTGCATTCGCCCGTAAAAAGCTAATTGACGGCGGTTTGCCGCCGGGGAAAATTATAATAAAACCAAACTTTATACGGGTAGAGACAGACCCCGGGCATGGGCGGGGTGGATTTGCTTTATTTGTTGGCAGGCTGTCGCCAGAAAAAGGTATAAACACTATGCTTTCCGCGTGGAAAATTATGGACAGCGGCATACCTTTAAAGATAGTGGGGGAAGGGCCTTTGGAGAGTTGCGTCACTAAAGCTGCTCAAGAATCGCCGGAAATTGATTTTCTCGGTTTCCGTTCTCTCCATGAAATATTTGCTTTAATGGGAGATGCCAAGGTTTTGATCTTTCCATCTGAATGGTATGAGGGCTTACCACGCACTATTATCGAATCTTTTGCTAAGGGTACCCCGGTTATAGCATCATGCTTAGGAGCAATGGAGAGTATTATTGAACATGGACGAACCGGCCTTCACTATAGCCCCGGAAATCCGGAAGAACTTGCAGCCGTTGTAAAATGGGCTTTTAATAATGAAAATAATATAGCAGAAATGAGGAAGGAAGCCCGGGCGGAATTTGATGATAAGTATACAGCTGAGAATAATTATCAAGAATTAATTAGCATTTTGCATTCAGTTATTCACTGAGCGGCATAAATGTTTATAGATATTGAGGAGGATACCATGTCTGTCGTAATAATAACAGGTTCCTCAGGCCTAATCGGTTCTGATGCAGCTGAGTTTTATGCTGGCCTAGGCTATCAAGTGGTGGGAATTGATAATAATATGCGCCAGGTTTTTTTTGGGACGGAAGGATCAACATTATACAATCGACGGCGACTGGAACGAAAATTGGGTTCGTACTATAAACACGTTGATATAGATATTCGTGATATTGATAAAGTCAAAGCAGTGTTCTCCCCATATGCAAAAAATATTTCATTGATTATTCATACAGCAGCTCAACCATCACACGACTGGGCCGCCGGGCAACCAATTACTGACTTCACCGTAAATGCCCTGGGGACACTGAATTTACTTGAGTCTATGCGATTGTATTGTCCTGATGCTGTATTTATATTTACTTCAACAAACAAGGTTTACGGAGATAGGCCCAACAAGCTACCTTTGGTAGAGGAGGAAAGCCGGTGGGAAGTTTCTCCTGCTCACCCTTATCGTAATGGAATAAGTGAAGGCATGAGCGTTGACCAATGCATGCATTCTCTTTTTGGGGCTTCCAAACTTGCTGCAGACGTGCTGGTGCAGGAGTATGGAAAGTATTTTAATTTCAAGACCGTTTGTTTTCGTGGAGGAGTACTTAGCGGTTCGCACCAGGCGGGAGTGCAACTGCACGGGTTCATCAATTATTTAATGAAATGTGTTATGCAGAATACTAAATATACCATCTTGGGTTATCAGGGAAAGCAGGTTCGGGATGTAATTCACTCAGCGGACGTTATTGCAGCTTTTCACGCTTTCTTTGAAAACCCCCGGTGCGGAGGAGAAGTATATAACATTGGCGGGGCACGCCAGTCAAATATTTCGGTGCTTGAGGCTATTGAGCTGGCCCAAGAGATTACGGGCAAGCAGTTAAAGTATGAATATGCAGAACAAAACCGGGCCGGTGATCATATATGGTATATAAGTGACTTAAGTAAATTTAAAGCACATTTTCCGCAGTGGAATTTAAGGTACAACGTTCGTACTATCATGGAAGAAATTTACGGACAGACCAAAATGTAGTGGAGAGAACGACATGATCGATAAAGGTAAATATCCTGTATTGGGTACACGGGTTTCTGCGGTGGATTACCAAGTTACTGTGCACAAGGTTTTGCAAGCGGCCTTAGACAATAGGCCATTTACTGTTTCTGCGTTGGCCGTTCACGGTATAATGACCGGTTATCTTGATACTGTTCACCGCCGGCGGTTAAACGGTATCGATCTGATCGTGCCGGACGGCCAGCCTGTCCGCTGGGCGCTGCGCCTAATGTATAAAGTTGTCTTACCAGATCGGGTGTATGGGCCGGAATTAATGTTACGGTTAATGCAAGGGGCTGTTCAAAATTGCATTCCGGTTTATTTGTACGGCAGTACCGAAGAAACATTGAGCTTGCTTGCAGCTAATATGCAAACCCTCTTTCCTAATTTAATTATTGCAGGCCAAGAACCATCCAAATTTCGCAGGCTGTCTCCATGGGAAAAAGAGGAACTGGTAAACAGAATAACAAGCAGCGGGGCGCGTATGGTACTGGTGGGTTTAGGTTGTCCGCGGCAGGAAGCTTGGATATACGAGTATCGCAAAAGTTTGCGCATGCCCCTTGTTGCCGTGGGTGCTGCATTTGATTTTCACGCCCAAACGGCCAGGCAAGCTCCTTTCTGGATGCAAAGATGCGGGCTGGAATGGTTCTATCGCCTGGTGCAAGAACCAAAACGCCTGTGGCGGCGTTACCTGCTCCTTAATCCTCTTTATGTCTTGGCCCTTAGCTTAGAAATAGCAGGCCTAAAATCAGTAACCGTTATCATGCCGGACGGACGGGAACCGGAAGAATTATATGGCTAATTAACATTAAGAAAAAGGGCTGTAAATATATGTATACCCAAACTATAAAGTTTGCCATTACGGGTGTGCTGAATACCACAGTTAGTTTCCTGACTTTTTGCGTGTGTCTGCAGGTCATTAGTTGTCACTATTTAGCTGCGCTTACCCTTTCTCATATAACCGGCATATTAAACAGTTATGTCTGGAATAGCAGATGGACTTTTGGCAAAAAAAGATTGCATTTTAAACAATTTGTTAGATTTACTATGGTATATGCTCTGGCATATGTACTAAACTTTGCCATTTTAAGTATCGGTATTAAAATAACAAGCTTGAATATATTGGTGCTGCAAGCTGTTTCGCTGGTTACGGCCACCATATTTAGTTTTATGGGCCAAAAATACTGGACTTTTGCCGGCGGGCAAAAAGGATGTCAAGAGGGGGCATCAAATGAACGTACTTAAACCCCAAAAAAAAGGTAACCATGCACTACCGGTACAAATCTGGCTGGTGACGCTGCTGGTGGTAATGTTTGTGGATCTGGCCGCCCTATCCCCTTTTACATCGAAGCATAATCTCTCCACGGCATATATTTTATTGGGTATAGCATTAAATACTTTGTTTCTTACTATATCTGCTTACATTATTTATAATAACCGGGCCAGTATAGGGCATGACACTATATATAAAATAAAGACGGCAGTTAAACAACCTGTATTTATTTTATTGCTTATTTTTATAATAGTAAAATTATTTTATATGGATACTTTGCAAAGGTGGGACGGGGCGTGGTACTTTTGCCGGTTGCTGGAATCAGTAAAGGGTTTTGATTTTACACTGGGTAATTTTATTAATAATTTCAACTGGTTTGGTCACCCCTCCATGGGCTTTGGTTTTTTAATGTCCCTGGGGCAGTTTGTTGACCCCGGGAATCATTATATTTTGAACATACAATATTTAATACTGGCAGTGCTGGCCGTATTTTCATTCTATAAAATATTGGCTTATCTGTACGGTAATAACAAAACAGAAATATTGCTGTTGACCGCACTGTTTGCCTTTAATCCGTTGTTTTTCGGTGTTTCCCTGTCTTTTAACTCGGACTTCCCGCTGGTTGTATTTTGGTTGGCATTTATGTATGCGCTTTTGTATGAGCGATTTATACTGGCTTCCTTTTGCGGCATGCTTTTGGTTTTTTCCAAAGAGACCGGCGCCCTCATCTATTTTACCTTTCTATTTTCTTTGTTGTTAATCTATGTTGCCAGGAAGGTTTTCTTTAATGCGCAACGGCCTTTGTGTATCCCGCGTAACATAAATGTAACTTCCGTAGCATGCTTGGTTTTGCCGCTTTTAACGTTTATAATTTTTTTTCTATACAGGCAGGGACAATTGTGGGGAGGCGGGTCACTTGGCTGGGACAGCAACGGGTTTCATGTTTTTGGCCTTAACTGGGCCAGTTTTAAGACTGCTTGCTTGCAAATATTCGTTTTAGATTTTAGTTGGATCATGTGCTTCATAATATTACTGTATTTGGGTAAAACAATTTTATTTACTCGTAAAAAGCCCCCTTCTTTAAATGAGAACCAAAAAGACCTTTTAATGATCCATTTGTTTATATTTACGGTTTTTTTAACCTTCAATTTGCTTTATATAACTTTCAATCACCCCCGGTACATTCTTTTAGCCGTGGTTTTCTTGTTGTTGTTTACTTACCACGCCTTAACCGGCCTGGCCAAAAGCAAAGCTTTAAGAATCGTCATACTTTCTTTGATGCTGGTTTTATTTACAGCGCAAACATTTCGTACAGTGGATCCTTTGTCCAAATTGGCCTTCGGGACTACGTGTTTTGGTGAGCATGAAGTATTAGCCATCAACCCTGCCGACGGGATGGTGTACAACGCTGAATATACGGTCATTGATAAGTTATTAGATAAATTTATTCTGGAAACCAAAATTAATACAAATTCCCACATAATATTGAGTGATAACGGGTGGAATGCGCATTTTAATGGTGCCGGCAGGCATACCACCATTAGTATTAATAAAGAGAATTTCAAAAGGACATTTAAGACTGCAAATACATTTCAGCCACAAACGTTTTCAGTTGCTGATATAAGCAGTGAGAATAAGCCCCCAAAGCCAATTTATCTTTCGCTGTCGTGGTTTGGGGATGAAGCGGCGGAACTGGCACATTTGCAAAAGTATTACCGGGTTCTTAAAGCCAACATCATTGAGCACAAGGGGTACTTCTTTAAAGTATATTACCTGGAATAAACGGCCTTTTTTTTACGAAAATCTAGCTTTTCGTACTAGTTTGTGTATGAGTTTATGTAAGTTTTAATAGGAAAACATTTTAGGGTATTTCTTTGGGGTATTTTCTTAGACAGGATTAACAGGATCAACAGGATTTTTTGCATACAATATTTATTAGCATTAATTTGTCTTAGCGGTTTTATTATATTTCTAAAAATTCACATTAACTCTTAGTTAACTCTTTAAGCTTAAACTTATAACCAATTGGCTATTTTAAACGCTATCTTTTAATCCCTTGTCCTGCTAATCCTGTAATCCTGTCTAATGTGTTTGCCTTTTCCTTTCTCTTTGTTTTTAATCTCTATCCCGAGAATCTCGTCAATCCCGTCAAAAATTGCCCTTTCTTTTTTAGTGTGGGCACTATGGAGTCTTTCTTGCACGAAAATGTAGTTTTTTCATACTAGTTTGTGTATAAGGTTCATGGGGGTTTTGACAAGAAGTCTTCTTTATAAAGGGGTGAGCAAACCTATCGGAACTGACTTTGGTAATTACAAAGACCGGTATAAGGAGGAAGTCCAGCGGGCTGTTTCTTTCGTTGGCCAGAATGTAGATTTTTTTACCGAGGTAAAGGCACGTTGCTTGGGCAGGATTTGCAAAAGATACCTGGGTCCTCCAAGCTGCTTACATGTCCTGGATGTGGGGTGTGGGGTAGGGCTTACGGACTGTTTTTTGGCCGGGATATTCGGAGAATTGCATGGAGTAGATATTAATGAGGGAGTAATAGAGAAAGCAGTTCTTACGAATCCTTCGGTTTACTATCAGGTATATGATGGTAAACGATTGCCTTTTGCTGACCGTTCCATGGATGTCATATTTACCATCTGCGTTATGCATCATATAGCGCCGGCAGACTGGCTGGAAATGGTGCACGAGTTTCGGCGTGTGACCAGAAAAGATGGCTTGGTTATAGTTTTTGAACACAACCCTTTTAATCCTCTTACCCGGCGCGTGGTTAGTAATTGTGAGTTTGACGCAGATGCAGTATTACTAAAACAATCGGCTGTTAAAAGGTTAATGCAAGATAGTGGCATCCAAGTGATTGAGGGTAGTTATATTCTTTTCCTTCCTTTTCGGGGGACCATATTCTCCGGCCTGGACCAAATATTGAAATGGCTGCCCCTGGGCGCTCAATACTATGTTGTAGGGCGGAAAACTTAAGTTTCTGTTTGGATAATTGGAGGCAATATGATTTCGATTATAATACCTATATATAATGAAGCTGAAACCCTTCCTATGCTATATGACCGGTTAATAAGCGTCATTCCGTTTTGCGGTGACAGGTGCGAGATTATTTTTGTGGATGATGGGTCCTCCGATGCATCGATGGAAATAATGAAGCGGTTTATAGCAAAAAGTAGTGATATAAGGGTAGTTAAACTTTCACGAAATTTTGGCCACCAGGCAGCAATATCCGCCGGTCTTAAACATGCTGCCGGAGATGCGGTGGCTATTATGGACGGTGACCTCCAGGACCCTCCCGAGGAATTGCCGCGTTTTCTGCAAAAATGGCGTGAAGGTTATGACGTTGTATATGCGGTGCGAACGGAGCGTAAAGAAGGATCTTTAAAACGGTTGGCATACGGCGGTTTTTACAGGTTTTTGGGCCTGGTGAGTGACATACAAATCCCACTGGATGCAGGGGACTTTTGTGTTATGGACCGTAGGGTTGTGCAGGTGTTAAATGAGGAATTGCCCGAAAGGGTCAGATTTGTTAGGGGACTGCGCTCGTATGCCGGATTTAAACAAACCGGGCTTAAGTACGAAAGACACCAAAGGGCGGCCGGAGAAGTTAAATATACATTTAGAAAACTTGTTAAACTGGCTCTGGACGGTATTTTCGGTTTTACTTTGTTACCTTTAAAGATGGCTACATATGCAGGTGTTTTTATTGCCCTTTCTTCTTTCTTGCTGGGAATGCTGTATTTAACAGCCCGTATATTTAATTTTTCCGTCTTTGGTACCAGTGCGCAGGATGTCCCCGGCTTTACCACCCTGGCAGTGGGTGTTTTTTTCTTAGGAGGCATTGTGTTGGTGTTTATGGGCATACTCGGGGAATATATAGGACGTATTTACATCGAGGTTAAAAAAAGACCTCTTTATATTGTTGATGAAGTAATAAAGAATAGTGATAGCAGAGATTAAATGTTTACGTAAAAAATATAATACCCCGAGGTCTATGCCTTGACCTGCGGGGTATTTTTGCTTAAGATTTTAACGGTAATTCTATTGGTTTGCCGTTTAAATGAGCATCCTTAATGGCCATAATTATTTCCAGAGTTTTTCGCCCTTCTTGCGCGCTAACCAGGGGGTTGTGCCCGGTTCTGATGCATTGCACGAGGTCTGCAAAAACGGGGATATAACCTCCGGGATCTGCCGGATCTGCTGCATAGTCCTCAGGTTTAGCTGCTTCCGATGCCAAATCCCACCTCTTTACTTGCGAGATACTTTTCCCGCTTAAAATTACTGTGCCCTTGCTCCCGAAGATGGACAAAGTTTCTTCTAGATTCTCAGGGTAAACCGACGAACATGCTTCAACTAACCCCAGTGCTCCGGACGCGAATTGTAGAACGGCGATGACCGTTTCTTCACCTTTTATGGGAAGGATGGAAGAAGCTGTTTGGCCGTAAACTCTATTTACCGGGCCTAGCATCCACTGCAGCAGGTCAATATTGTGTATGGCCTGGTTTAAAAGTACCCCACCACCCATTAGTGGATCGCCTCTCCATGGTTTTTGTGTATAATAATCCATGTTTCTGTTCCACCGCAGCACCGCTGACCCGTGGGAAATGGTGCCTAGTTCTCCCTGCGTAATTGCCCTTTTCAAGGCCTTAACAGGGGCTTTGTAGCGGTGCTGGTGTACGGTGGCCAGTATTACACCTGCCCTGTGGCAGGCTTCGATTAATATGTCGGCATCTTCCAGGCTCACTGCCAGTGGCTTTTCAATCAGTAAGTGCTTGCCATGAGCAGCAGCTTTGATTCCCAAAGGTACATGCAGGTTAGCGGGTGTACAAATAATAACCACGTGTATGCTGTCGTTTTGAATTAATTCGTCGTAATTGCGGTAAACTAGCGCCCCTGTAAGGTGAGCTAATTCCCTGGCAGCTTTTAAATTTACATCATATAGCGCCGCCAGGTGGCAGTCCAGCCTGTTCTTTATAGCCTTAATGTGTTTAGAAGCTATAAAACCGCATCCCACTATGGCAAAATTTAAGGTTTTCAGTTGACTCCCTCCTGTCATTTGAAAGTGTTGGTATATTTATTAATAATCTGGAGGGCATTGGGGGCGTCTATCTGCTCACCGGTCAATCTTGATAAAAAGTCAATTAGATTATTATTAATGGTGGCGGACTTTGCTCGGAAAATTTTTTCTTGTTCCGTCTTAATCAAAGATTCTCCTTCTCCAAACAGCTCTTCATAAAGCTTTTCTCCCGGCCTGATGCCGGTGTATTCAATGGCAATATCTTTTTCCGGCCGGTAACCTGATAACTTAATCATGTTTAGTGCTAAATCAACTATTTTTACCGGCTCTCCCATATCAAGTACGAATATTTCTCCACCTTTAGCAATAGCGCCGGCCTCGATCACCAGTTGTGCTGCTTCGGAAACGGTCATAAAATATCGAACCATTTCCGGGTGAGTTACCGTTACCGGACCTCCGGCAGCTATTTGCCTTTTAAAGACCGGAATGACACTTCCCCTGCTGCCCAATACATTGCCGAAGCGTACAGACACAAAGCGAGTTTCACCCCGGCCGTTAAATTCATAGACCACTTTTTCCGCCATTTGTTTGGTGGCCCCCATGATACTGGTTGAATTAACTGCTTTATCAGTGGAAATTAAAACAAAGGTATTTACTTTATTTTCCAATGCCGCCCGGGCCACATTGTAGGTGCCGAGAACATTATTTTTAAAGGCTTCATCCGGACATTTCTCCATAAGTGGAACATGCTTGTGGGCTGCCGCGTGAAAAACAACAGAGGGTTTATATTTGGCCAACACTTGTGTTATCCTGAGCCGGTCTCGTACGTCTGCTATCTCAGAAAAGGTCTGTAAATCAGGGAATTCAGAAGACAGTAATACCTCTACCTGGTAGATGCTGTTTTCACCCCGCCCTAAAAGTACCAGCGCGCCCGGTTCGTATGCCGTTATTTGCTTGCACAGTTCTGATCCCACGGAGCCACCGGCACCTGTTACCAGGATTACTTTTCCTTTTATGTAGCCCCCAATGATTTCTGTGTTAAGTTTGACTGGTTTTCTATTTAAAAGGTCCTCTACTCGTATGTCCCGAATTTGTTCCTCCGGGATTCTTCCATCTATGATCCGGTGAACGCTGGGTAATATTTTCAGCCTAGCATTAGTATTGCGGCTTAATTCAACAATCTCACCAATCTCATTGCCACTGACAGAGGGGATGGCAATGATGATTTCCTCTACTTTTTTCATATCTACGATCTTGGGAATATCACTCCGGGTACCCAGTATGGGTAAGCCCATTAAACGCATTCCTTGTATTTTTCGATCATCATCAATGAATCCTATTGGTTGCAGGCCGGAGCGGTTTTCCAATAGGCTTTTGGCCACTAAAGTACCTGCCCCACCGGCTCCAACTATCAATGTGGGCTTGCTTTTTTGTTTTTTGGGGGTTAGTATTTGAGGATTCCCGTATATACGCCATAGGAGGCGCCAGCCACCAGCTAAAGAGCCCGTAACACATGCCAGAATTGCTGCCTCTATAGGGGAAATTGATGTAAGAGAAAAGAATAAGCGGTAGAGGTAATAAGTTAGAACATATAGTAAAATACTTCGTATCAGTACCAGGTAATCGTGGGCACTGGCAAATTGCCACAATCTGCGGTAGATGTGGTTTGTATAAAATATGCCAACTGCGATGATGGAAGCAGCAATATGAGTTATATATAATTCTTCACTTAGCCAGATAATATGGACGGACATATATGTTATCATGGCTAAAGCCACGTTTACAGATATTAAATCCAGAGTTACCTGCAATAAAATGTACATTTTTTTTATCATAGTTACCCCGTTCCGTTTTTAATTTCATACATAATATGCAATGGGTGGTAACTTTGTTTCTATAACCTGTTAAAGTGATTTGCAATCCAACATATGTATAGGGAACCACAAATGGAAGGGTGAGCCAAATTAAGGTGATTGAATTGGAAATTAACAATCTGGCCAGTAATGGAGACGGTGTTGGCCGGTGGGAAGGTATGGCTGTATTTGTGCCTGGAACTCTTCCCGGGGAAACGGTAAAAGCCCGGATCATAAAGGTTAAGAAGTCTTTTGCCATAGGCGAGCTGGAAGAAGTACTATACCCGGCACAAGCCAGGATTGACCCGGATTGTAGGGATTTTGAAACCTGCGGTGGATGTCAACTACAGCATTTAGATTATGAGAGCCAGCTTAAGCATAAGAGACAGAATGTAAAGGAGACGCTGTCACGTATTGGAAAAGTCACTGACATACCTATTCATAGGGTAATTGGCATGGAAAACCCCTGGAATTATCGCAACAAGGTATATTTTCAGTTGGCGGGGGAAAGGGGAAACATTTTATTGGGGTTTTTCGCCCCGGGTAGTCACCGGCTGGTATCCGCCGCCGGCAGCTGCCGTCTTGTTAACAAGTCGCTAAATGAAGCAGCTGGTGTTTTGCAGAAGCTGTTAAATAAGCACCGGGTAGCGCCTTATCATTGGGGGAAAAGGCGGGGGCTTCTCCGCAATGTAATGCTCCGCATCGGTGAAGCTACCGGTGAAATAATGGTAGTATTTGTAACAGTTCCGGGCAAATGGCCGGAGGCGGAGGATTTATCCAGGGACCTCATAAGCCTTCATCCCCGTATAGTCTCAGTGATCAGAAATATAAACACCGGGCCGCGCAAGGTGGTGCTGGGGGAGAAGAACAATGTGCTGATGGGCCGGGAGTATATAACGGACAAGCTGAAAGGTCTTGCCTTCCGCCTTTCGGCAAATTCTTTTTATCAGGTCAATTTAACTCAGGCTCAGCGGCTTTATGATGTGACCAGGGATTATGCAGGTTTAATTGGTGGTGAAACTGTAGTAGACGCTTATTCCGGAACCGGAACCATAGCTCTATACCTGGCCGGCAGTGCCGGACGGGTAATAGGGCTGGAATCGGTACCCGGGGCCGTTAGCGATGCCAGAGAGAACGCAAAGTTAAACGGTGTTAATAATGCAGAATTTAAAACCGGTGCGGTGGAGAATCTCCTGCCCAATCTGGCTAAAGAAGGGCTAAACCCCGGTGTGGTAATTTTAGATCCACCCCGGGCAGGGTGTGAAGAGGAGGTCCTATCCGCAATTGTAGGTATGCAGGTACCCAGAGTAGTATACGTTTCCTGCAACCCGGCAACGCTGGCCCGGGATCTGGGGCGCTTTCAAATGCGGGGCTATTGGACAAGAGAGGTTCAGCCGGTGGATATGTTTCCGTGGACGGGGCACGTGGAGTGCGCGGCGTTGATAGAGCGGGGATAGGTTGGTAGCAAGGGGTTGCGGTGTTTTGGGGTGTTTAGATAGGTGTATAATATGTTCCCTCAGACTAATGTTTTGGGGGATTTTTTATTTAGGGGGGCGTACCTTTATGCATAAATAAACATGTGCGCGGAAAGAGTGGGGTTTTTGCGGAATTGTATATTAATTTTATGAAAATGGCCCCTATGTATGATGAATATGAAATTTTAAAACATTTTAGTAATTCCCAGCTAGTCGTTGCTATTATTCGTTTGTCCGATTAAAATATATATTATACTTGAATACATTAAAGGTGAAATTATGGATTACATAACAACTAAAGAGGCTGCTGAGAAGTGGGGGATTACCGAACGTCGAGTTCAAGTATTATGCAGGCAAGGGAAAATTTCAGGCGTCGCTCGGCTTGGTTGGGCATGGGCCATACCTAAAGACGCCACAAAACCGAAAGATCATCGTAAAACAAGACATAAAGAGAATGAGGAGGACCAAGAATAGTGGACAATGGGACATATAACCAAATTGTAAGCTTTATTTGGGGAATTGCTGATGATTGCTTAAGAGATGTATATGTTAGAGGTAAGTATAGAGATGTTATCTTACCGATGACAGTAATTAGGAGACTAGATGCGGTATTAGAAGAAACAAAAGAAGATGTCCTGAAGATGAAAAACATACTAGATGAGGCAGGAATTCTTAATCAGGCTGATGCTTTGTATAGTGCTTCTGGACAACCTTTTTATAACAATTCCCCTTTTACTCTGAAGGACCTAAAGTCGAGATCTAAAAACCAGCAGCTTAAAGCTGATTTTATAGCTTATTTAGATGGCTTTTCTCCTAATGTGCAAGAAATTCTTGAAAAATTTAAATTTAGATATCAGATAGATACAATGATTGATGCGGACATACTTGGAGCTGTCATAGAAAAGTTTGTATCCCCTGCGATTAATTTAAGTCCGAATCCTTTCCTAAACGATCAAGGGGAAGTAAGACTGCCAGGACTTGACAATCATACCATGGGAGTGGTTTTTGAAGAACTGATTCGAAAATTTAATGAAGAAAACAACGAAGAAGCTGGAGAGCACTTTACCCCAAGAGACGTTGTGTCACTTATGGCTGACGTTATCTTTATGCCTATTAAAGATAAGATTAAAGATGGTACATATCTTTGTTATGACGGGGCAAGCGGCACAGGAGGGATGTTAACCATTGCAGAAGAAAGACTATCCCAACTAGCTAAAGACAATAATAAACGGGTTTCTGTTCATCTATACGGACAGGAAAGTCAGCCAGAAACATATGCCATTGCTAAGGCTGACCTGTTACTAAAAGGTGATGGGAAACAAGCTGAAAATATTTACTATGGATCAACGTTGTCCAATGATGCTAACTCAACTATGGAATTTGATTTTATGCTGAGCAATCCGCCTTATGGAAAATCGTGGAAAACCGACGCAGAAAGATTGGGTGGTAAAAAGGATATTACGGATCCAAGGTTTGTAGTTAACTTTAAAGATGACCCAGAGTTTAAACTGATTCCTCGTATAAGTGATGGGCAAATTCTGTTTTTAGCTAATAACATCGCTAAAATGAAGCATAGTACAGAACTCGGCAGTAGAATAGCGGAGGTTCATAATGGCTCATCCTTGTTTACAGGAGATGCAGGACAAGGAGAGAGTAATTTAAGAAGATACATCATAGAAAGTGATTATCTTGAGGCAATAATCGCATTGCCAGAAAATATGTTTTACAACACGGGCATCGCAACTTACATATGGATTGTAACTAATCGTAAGGAGAAACATAGAAAAGGGAAAGTTCAGCTTATTGATGCAACAAATCTGAAGTCTCCACTTAGGAAAAACCTCGGTAACAAGAATTGCGAACTAACAAGAGAGATTAGAGAACAAATAATTGATATTTACTTGAAGTTTGAGGAAAATGAGTATTGTAAAATATTTAAAAATGAAGATTTTGGGTATTGGAAAATAATAATTGAAAGACCGTTACGGTTAAAAGTTGAAATTAATGAGGAGAAAATTGAAAAATTTAAAGGCCATGCTAAAAAATCAAAAGACATCACAGCTTACAGCCTAGTCAGTGATTTATATCATGAGTCCAAGAAAGACATTTTTTATAATTACAATGAATTTAGAGAACTACTTGAGCATGTTGCAAAGAAAAAAGGCAAAAAATTACTCGCAAAAAGAATGAAATTGATCAGAGACTTCTTTGCCACCAAAGATGAAAAGGCTGAAAAAGTTATAAGTAAGGTGTTAAATAAAGAAAAAGAAAATACGCTAATTGGGAGATTTAAGAGAGGGAACGTTGTTGTAGAATTCGAATTTGACAAAGAATTAGAAACCACAGAACAAACACCTTTAACCTATGAGGGTGGTACTCAAGAATTTTTTAAAAATGAGGTCCAACCATATGCTCCTGATGCATGGATTGATAGCAGTAAAACGCAAATAGGTTATGAAATTAGCTTTACAAAGTACTTCTTTAAACCTGTGCAGCTTCGCGATTTAGAGAATATTGAAGCTGATATTAAGGCTTTGGAAGCTAAATCAGATGGATTGTTAAGTGAAATCATTGGGGGTAAAAACTAATGAATGGGAAATTAAAACCTTACGATAAATACAAAGAGACGGAGTTGTTTTGGCTGGATAAAATTCCACATCATTGGGACTGGGTATTTTTATCACAAGTTTGTAAGGAGCAAAAGATTAAAAATAAAGATAATGTAGAAAATAATATTCTTTCATTGAGTTATGGAGAAATAATCAGAAAGAAAAATTGTGATTCCGGGTTACTTCCGAAGGAATATTCAGGTTATCAAATTGTAGGAGATGGTAACATTGTTTTGCGTTTAACCGATTTGCAAAACGACAAAAAAAGTCTAAGAACTGGATTGGTGAAAGAGAGGGGGATTATAACTTCTGCTTATTGTTGTTTGAGCACAAATCAGAACTCAAAATATATTCATTATATTTTACACGCGTATGATGTTATGAAGGTCTTTTATGGCATGGGTGGCGGAGTAAGGCAATCAATTGGTTATGATGATATTAGCAGGATAAGGATACCTGTTCCTCCAAAAGTTGAACAAGAAGAAATTGTTCGTTTTCTTGATAGTAAATTATCAATAATAAATAAATACATTGAGACGAAAAAAAAGTTGATAGAGGTGCTGAAAGAAAAAATTGAACATTATTTATACTTTGAGAATGATTCATTTAATTCGACGATAAAATCGTGGGACAAATGCTTTCCAGAAAAATGGGATATGGTTAAAGCTAATCGGATTTTTCGGGAAGTAAGTATAAAAAATCATCCGGAAAAAGAATTGTTGGCAGTAACACAAAATAGAGGAGTTATATTTAAAAGGGATTGTGAACAGAATTATGTCTCGCCTAGTGGAAATCTAAGTGGACTAAAATTGATACGAAAGAATGATTTTGTGATTAGTTTGCGTTCATTCCAGGGTGGTATAGAGTTTTCAAATGTGGAAGGTATTGTTTCACCAGCTTATAATGTTTTTTGTCTTCGCAGTGAATTTAATCGACAGTGTTATCGTATGTTTTATAAATACTTATTTAAGACAAGGGCTTTTATAGCTTTACTTAATACCCTAGTAGTGGGTATCAGAGATGGTAAAAATATTAGCTTTACTGATTTTTCTAAAGTAATGCTACCAGTGCCGCCAATGGATCATCTCACGAAGATATTGGAACTGATAACACATTATGAAACTATTAAAAGTCTTTTTGATAATGAACTTCCATTACTATATGAATATCGTACGAGTCTTATATCCGCTGTGGTAACCGGTAAAGTGGCTGTCGATGGAGTTAGAGTTCCAGATTGTGTATAGGTTAAAATCAAAGGAGTGGAAGGGCTTATATGATGAAGAAACTAATGTGGGGGAGGAGGTATAAGTTATGTCAACAAACACGAAAGAAGCAGGTTTTGAAACTCTAATCGTAGATTTTTTAGTTAATAACAATGGCTATGAACAAGGAACAAATAAAGATTATAACAGTGATTACGCCGTTGACGAAACCCGCCTTCTCAGATTCTTGAGAGAAACCCAGCCGGATGAAATAGAGAAGACCGGCATTCTTAATAGTGACCATAAAAAGGCTCAGTTCTTAAATAGGCTTCAGGGTGAAATTGCCAAGCGTGGTATTATAGATGTTTTAAGAAACGGAATCAACTTTTATCCTGCTAATCTTATCATGTTTTATATGACACCCACAGAAAAAAACCCTAAAGCAAAGGAAATGTTTGAAAAAAATGTTTTTAGCGTTACAAGGCAGTTGATGTATTCCAAGGATAATACGCAGTTGGCACTTGACTTTGCTATTTTTATTAATGGGCTACCTATTATTACATGCGAATTAAAAAATAAGCTTACTAAACAAAATGTGGATGATGCGGTACAGCAATATAAACTAGATCGTGACCCGAGAGAGTTGCTCTTTCAATTTAAGAGGTGTATGGTACATTTTGCTGCTGATGATAATGAAGTGAAATTTTGTACCAAACTGGAAGGTAAGAAATCGTGGTTTTTGCCATTTAATAAAGGTCATAATGGAGGCGCTGGTAATCCTCCAAATCCAAATGGGATCAAGACAGATTATCTATGGAAGGACATTTTTACGAAACGTGAGCTTGCCAATATTATTGAAAATTATGCCCAGGTAGTTGTAGAAGAGGATAAACAAACCAAAAAAAAGACCCATAAGCAGATATTTCCAAGATTCCACCAACTTATGGTAGTCAAGGCATTACTTGCTGATGTAAAGAGAAATGGTGCCGGGCAAAAGTATTTAATACAGCATAGTGCGGGAAGCGGAAAGTCCAACTCTATTGCATGGACGGCCCATCAGCTTGTTGGTCTTGAAAAGAATGGAAAAAATATTTTTGATTCGGTGATTGTAGTAACGGACAGAATTAACCTGGATAAGCAGATCAAAAATACAATAAAACAGTTTATGCAAGTTTCAAATACAGTAGGACATGCGGAAAGTTCCGGTGATTTGAAAAAGCTCATAACGTCAGGCAAAAAGATTATCATAACAACCGTTCATAAATTCCCTTACATTCTAAATGAAATTGGCACAGAACATAAGGGAAGTCAGTTTGCAATCCTTATAGATGAAGCACATTCCAGTCAGAGTGGCAGTATGTCTGCCAAAATGAATATGGCCCTATCTGGTGAATATGCCAACGATGATGAGGAAACGGTGGAAGATAAGGTAATCAAAATGATGGAAGGCCGGAAGATGCTCAATAATGCTAGCTATTTTGCATTTACGGCAACTCCTAAAAACAAAACCCTTGAAATGTTTGGCGTTCCCGTGCCAAATAGACATGAAATGCAGCATAAACCATTCCATATTTATACGATGAAGCAGGCAATCCAAGAGGGGTTTATATTAGATATATTAAAATACTATACACCGATACAGAGCTATTATAGAATTGCTAAAATTGTTGAGGATGATCCATTATTTGATCAGAAGAAAGCGCAGAAGAAGCTGCGTAATTATGTTGAGTCAAATTCCTACGCAATTGAGCAAAAAGCTGAGATAATGATTAACCATTTTCATGATCAAGTTATAGCAAAAGGAAAGATTAACGGCAAAGCACGTGCTATGGTTGTTACTAGTGGCATTGAAAGGGCTATTCAATACTACAATGCCATCACTAAGTGTTTGCAAAAGAGGAAAAGTCAGTATAAAGCAATTATAGCCTTTTCAGGGGAAAAGGAATATGAAGGGAAGGTTTTGACAGAGGCATCGATTAATGGATTTCCAAGCAAAAACATCGAAGCTGAATTCAAGAAGGATCCGTATAGGTTCCTAGTAGTTGCAAATAAGTTTCAGACGGGATTTGATGAGCCGTTATTACACAGTATGTATGTGGACAAAATGCTTTCAGATATCAAAGCGGTTCAAACTTTGTCGAGGCTAAATAGGGCTCACCCAGGGAAAAAAGATACATTTATTCTTGACTTTGCCAATGATACAGAAACTATTAAAAAAGCCTTCGAAAAATATTATACAACCACAATCTTGTCTGATGAAACTGACCCCAATAAGCTATACGATTTGATAACAGAAATGAAGCAGCACCAGGTTTACACAGACTATCATGTAGATACATTGGTGGAACTTTATCTAAATGATGCAGATCGAGATCGATTAGACCCTATTCTTGATGCCTGTGCGGGTAATTATGAAAATCTAGGCGAAGACGAACAAGTTAATTTCAAAGGAAATGCAAAGGCTTTTGTTAGGACTTATGGATTTTTAGGGGCAATCTTGCCGTATGGAAATCCAGAGTGGGAGAAGTTGGCTTTATTTTTAAACTTACTCATTCCCAAGCTCCCATCACCTGTTGAAGAAGATTTATCTAAAGGAATTCTTGAAGCGGTGGATTTAGACAGCTACAGAGCGGAAATTAAGCAAACAATGTCAATATTATTAGAAGATCAATCTGAGTATTCGATTGATCCAGTACCCACAAGTGGTGGTGGCGGTGTTAGTGAGCCGGAGATGGACTTACTGAGTAGTATTCTGGATAGTTTCCACGATATGTGGGGAAATATTGATTGGAATGATGAAGACCAGGTTAAAAGAAATATTGCTGCCATTCCTGTCGTAGTTTCAAAGGATGCAGCGTATAAAAATGCCATGAAGAATTCGGACAAACAAAACGCAAGAATAGAAAGTGAAAGGGCATTGCGAAGAACCGTCATGAACATGATGGCTGATGATATGGAACTGTTTAAGCAATTCAACGACAATCCGTCTTTTAATAAATGGTTATCAGACATGGTGTTTAATTTAACCTATAATACCAAAGGAGAAGAGTATACCGGCGAAATCAGAATATAGTATAGATTGTTAAAGGAATGTGGCTATCCACCGGATAAGACCCCTCAAGCAGTGGATATTGTAATGGAGCAACTAAATTAATGTACGAGAATGAGAGTAGATAAAGAATGGAGGAATGGTTATGGCGGGGGTAAAATTCGAGATTAAAGAAAATATTGGGGTTCTCTCAGAATCTGCAAAAGGTTGGACAAAGGAATTGAATCTTGTGAGCTGGAACGGTAGAGAGCCCAAATATGATTTAAGAGACTGGGATCCTTCACATGAAAAAATGGGCAAAGGGGTTACCCTAACGGTAGAGGAAATAAAAGCTCTCAAAAAGTTGTTAAATGAAGTTTAACTTTAGGATTTTGGCTAAAGGATATTAGATTTTTGGGAGTGGTTATTTGCAAAATATAAATGGTTTTGTCGAGGATTTTTCAAAGGCTTTGAATGAAAACAGTGCTGCTATTTTTGCTGGGGCAGGGCTTTCCAGCGGAGCAGGGTTTGTGAATTGGACAGAATTACTTAGGAGTATTGCTGATGAACTTCGTTTAAAAATAGAAAAAGAGCAACATGATTTGGTATCTCTTGCTCAATATTATTGTAATGAACATAGAGGAAGAGGTAGGCTTAATCAAATTATCACCGATGAATTTCAGCGGCGTGCATCTATTACTGAGAATCATAGGATTTTGGCCCGGTTACCAATTACAACTTATTGGACAACCAATTATGATATTCTAATTGAAACAGCACTTAGGGATAATGGGAAAAACCCTGATGTAAAGATTGACCCAGAAAATCTTGCAATAACATTAAGTGATAGAGATGCTGTTGTATATAAAATGCATGGGGATGTAAGTCAAGTTCACAAAGCTGTCATTACAAGGGACGATTACGAGAAGTATGAACTAACACATTCTCTATTCACTACTGCTTTACAGGGGGACTTGGTATCGAAAACATTCTTATTTATAGGCTTTAGTTTTAATGATCCAAACTTGAACTATATTCTGAGCCGCATAAGAATAGGTCTGGAAGGAAATCAACGCCCTCACTATTGCTTTCTTAAAAAAATCGTTGAAACGGACTTTGAAAATAAAGAAAATTATGACTATGCAAGGATTAAGCAGGAATTACAGATTAATGATTTAAAAAGGTTTTCAATTAATACCATTTTAGTTGATGAGTATCAAGATATAACACGTATTCTTGGAAAAATTGAAAAATATTACAAAAAGAATAATGTTTTTATATCTGGAAGCGCTGAGGATTATGGAACAATTTCCGAGGATATTGCTAAAGAAATTTTACATGGATTGAGTAAAGAGTTGGTTAAAAGAGATTGTAGAGTAATTTCCGGATTTGGCTTAGGGGTAGGAAACTACGTAATTAATGGGGCACTGGATTGTATACAATCAGAAAAGAAAAAAAGGATAGAAGATAACTTGATTTTGAGACCATTCCCTCAGAGGTCAAGCGGAGGTAAGTCACTGAATGAACTTTGGGATTTTTATAGGCGTAACATGCTTTCCGAAGCAGGGATAGCTATCTTTCTCTTCGGTAATAAGAAAGTGGACGGAAAAATTGTTGATGCTGAAGGGGTTAGACGTGAATTCGAAATAGCTTGTTCAATGGGAGTAAATGTAATCCCTATTGGTATTACTGGTTTTCAATCAAAGATTTTATGGGAAGAAGTTATGAGGGATTTTTCTACTTACTATCCTGAGACTAAGGTGTTTAAGCCATTATTCGAGACTTTAGGTAGTAATTCAACCCCAAGTGAGGTAATTAATGCAGTGATAAAAATAATTGAAGAAATTAAGAGGAGGGTCTAAGTGGCGAAGCGGGTTTTTTTCAGTTTTCATTATCAAGATGTAATTGACTTCCGGGCAAATGTAGTTCGGAATCATAAAACCACCAAGCATGTTGGGGCAGGATATTTTGATGCTTCAATATGGGAAGATGCTAAAAAAGAAAGTGATTTGGCTTTAAAACGCCTAATAAATAACGAATTAAAGAATACATCAGTAACAGCAGTCTTAATAGGTTCCAGTACGTATTCTAGACGGTGGGTAAGATATGAAATTTTGAAGAGTCTAAAAAAAGGAAATTTATTGCTTGGAATTCATATCAACTCAATAAATGGTAAAGACAGACGGAAAAAAAGATTAGGGCCAAATCCTTTTGAGCACTTAGCAGTTCAATTTAGTAATGATGGCAAAAGAATTAATTTGCTTGAGTATAAAAATGGTAAATGGATAAAATACAAAGACTTAGATGGATGGAACATAAATAGTGTTAATAAATCAAATTGGGGAAAAGCATATAAACTATCCCGTTACTATAAAGTCTACGATTGGGTCAAAAATGATGGTTATAATAATTTTGACAAATGGATCGAATGAGAGCAGGTGACTTACAAGGGCCTGCTCGTTTTTTTAAATAATTTTTATTTGTTGAATGTTCTAATTTGTACCTATGTTAACTTTTGCTCTTCAACGATTTTTTCCTTTTCTAAATCAATAAGCATGGCAGAAGTACTGAGTTTTAAGAATTTAGGAATGTATTTAAGTGTAATCTTATATATCTTTTCATTGCTTAGGGCTATGGTAAATTTTGTAATAGTATTATGGTCGGATATGGCTAGTCTTCCATAGGTTCGGCATAAAATATCTCGTGCTCGGAATTCATCTCTGAAATTCCTGTCATCATCTTCTCTAGTTCGCAAGTACTTAAAATCAATATGCCATTCTTCCTGGTCTTTCTTTGCCACTATATCACTAACAGCCGGTCCTCTTCTGGTACGTTCAACACTCCAACCATTCATGATTAATTTAGGTGTTACAATTGCAATAAACTTTTCTTCAGCTTCTCTATTTTCTGTCATAAAACTAGCATGTATGTTAAGGTAGCCTGCTTTATCCATAAGATCCTCATAAGGAGTATCTAGGATTGGAGCAATGGCTCTTAATACATCAGGGGAAATTTTTTGCCTTCCGCCAGTTTCTATTCTACTAATTTCAGCATTACTAATACCTGATTTTTCAGCAAGCTCTCTTTGAGAAATGGATTTTTCTTTCCTTAGCTGTTTCAAATATTCGCCAAAGTTCATAATCAACCCTCCATTACAATTCTATTATACATAAAGTGCTACCAATTGGCAACACTTTTTCAGACATGTCATTGACGTATGGTAAATACCGGTGTTAGAATGAGGTGTGTTACCAATCGGATATTTAAAGGAGCGATATTAATTTGAGGCTTAATGTTAATTACCTGCAAGAGATAATGGAACAAAACAACTGGTCTATAAGGCAATTTGCCATGAAAACAGGGTTATCTCCAGCAACATTGTCACGTATTTTGAATAAAAAAAGGGGAGCGGGAGTCAAAGCTATTGGTGCAATCCGTAAAGCCCTTCCTAAAGAATCAATGGATAGGCTCTTTTTTTTAGATTGAGTGTTACCGAATGTAACAGTAATTATTGCTAAGGGTGTTACCACAATTAAATATATCAATAGTTTTATTAATTTGAAAGAGGTGATTATCAAAAATGAAAATTGAAATTTATGTTAATGGTTCGCAGCCGTTAGTTAATGCTCTGAATGCTTTAGCCGCATCTTTAAGTAAGACAAGGCTATAAACGCTAGAATAATAGTGAGCCATAAATAAGGAAAACGCCAGGAAAAAAGTGAGCCACTTCAATAAAAAAACCTCGTATAATTTAAAAGGATTTGATGCTGTTATACGGGGGTGAAAGGGTGT
>VENG01000026.1 GCA_009711705.1 Bacillota bacterium | reverse complement strand
TATAAACGCTAGAATAATAGTGAGCCATAAATAAGGAAAACGCCAGGAAAAAAGTGAGCCACTTCAATAAAAAAACCTCGTATAATTTAAAAGGATTTGATGCTGTTATACGGGGGTGAAAGGGTGTCAATTGAAGTGGATACTTATGAAGAGATCCGGCATTTATATGAACACGAAGGCAAATCGCAAAGAGCGATTTCGAAAATACTGGGGGTCTCACGCAATACCGTCAAGAAATACTGCGATGGTTCACACGTTCCTTGGGAACGCCAAGGGAAAAGCGGACGTCAGCAGTACGTGATAACCGATGAAGTAATGGAATTTATAAAAAGCTGCCTTGCCGCTGATGAAATAGAGAATATAAAGAAACAGAAGCACACTGCTAAACGGATATACGATCGACTAGTGGATGAACTCGGCTTTAAAGGCGGCGAATCAACGATACGCGAAATAGTGGCCACGCTTAAAGGAAAGCAGTCCAAGGCATTTATACCATTATCATATGAACCGGGAGAAGCAATACAGATAGACTGGGGCGAGGCAACAATTTACCTGGCTGGCAAGAAAATTAAAGTAAACCTATTTTGTATGCGTGAGTGTTACAGCGCAGACATATACTGCCGGGCTTTTTACCGACAGAACGAAGAAAGCTTCCTTGAGGGCCAAATTAGTGGATTTGAGTATTTTAATGGAGCACCCGGGCGCATGATATTTGATAATGCAAAGGTTGCAGTAAAAGAAGGTTTTGGTGTACATGCAAAAGCTCAGGATAGATACAAAGCATTATCAGCCCACTATGCATTCAAATGTGATTTTACTAATATTGCTGCCGGACACGAAAAAGGCCTAGTAGAGGGGCTTGTGGGCTGGGTAAGGCGGAATGTATTAGTGCCCGTACCAAGAGTATCTACTATAGATGAGCTAAACGCCGAAATATTACGCAGATGCCTTAAATATCGCGAACACAAAATAAAAGGCAGAGACCAGACCGTAGGTGAAATGGCATCGACCGCAAGAGTAAGGATGACCCGGTTGCCCCGATACAGGTTTGACCCAAGTAAGAGCATGACCGCAAGAGTTGATGATTTTTCCACGGTGAGATTTGACTACAACCACTATTCTGTGCCGGTGAAATATACCGGAAAAGAAGTTAGCGTTAAGGGCTATGGTAATGAGGTTATGATGTTGTATCGTAATACTGAAATAGCTAGTTACCAGCGCTGTTACCAAAGAGGGCAAACCAAATACAGGCTTGAGCATTACATAGATCTTATAGAGAAACGACCCCGCAGCGTATTTAACGCAAAACCGGTAAAAAGCAATATATCAACTGAATTATTTGAGATAGGCAAGCGGCTATCCGGGCCACGGGAAATGGTAAAGCTTTTACGATTATTCGTTGATTATGGAGAGGACAAGCTACTGTCAGCTATAAACTGCATACAAGGCACTAAAATATCCATAGAGCAAATAAAGGCACACTTGATACCGGTCAACACGCCAACAAAAGTTCATTCACGGATAGATATTGAGGTGTCAAAACCCCAGCTTGATAAGTATGACAATCTAATGAGTGGGGGTGCTGCAGTATGACCCGCGCAAATCTCACCCAGATAAACCCTGTTAAAGAAAGCATAAAACTTTATGCAAAACAACTCAAAACTCCAACTTTTGCGGATTATGAAAATGTTGTCAGGCAGCTGGAGCATGGTGACGGATTCGATAAATTCCTATGCCGGCTAATGCAGCAGGAAGTTTTACAGCGACAAGAAGCCGGGCAAAGACGACGGATTAAGAAAGCTAGGTTTCCTGTTATGAAGACCCTTGACGATTTTGATTATGCCAGGTTAGAACATGTATCAGAATCCTTCATATGGGAGCTTGCCTCTTGTGACTTCATTAAAAACCGCCAAAACATAGTGATGATAGGCAACCCAGGTGCCGGAAAGTCGCATTTGACAGTAGGGTTAGGCATCAAAGCCTGTTACGCTGGATTTAACGTTAAATTCTATACAGCTACAAACCTTGCAAACGAACTTGCAGAGGCAGTACAGTTCCACCGGCTGTCCAAACTGGAAAAAAGCCTAGCTAAAATTGACTTATTGATAATAGATGAGCTTAGTTACCTGACCTTTAACCGTTATCAATCCGAGATGCTTTTTCAGGTAATATCAGAACGTTCTGAAAGAGCAAGTATTATTGTGACTACTAATCTTGAGTTCTCTAGATGGACAGAGCTTTTTGAAAACGAAATCATGGTTGCAGCTTTGATTGATAGAGTGACATTCCGCTCACATGTACTGAACATGAATGTTAAGGAGTCATACCGCTTAGAACAGACCTTATCCAAGGAAAACGATTTTAAAGAAGAACCTTTAGAAGATTAATCAGTTATACCACGTCTATACGGGCAGGGTTAAAAATATGGAACGGCGTGGTAAAAGCCATATGCAGTTGCAATACTTTCCTGGCCTATTGTTGTTTTCGGGCCAAACAAAAGGGGGTGAGAATGACTGATAATTAAATGAACAGCGGCTGTAACCCAATACCCCATTTAATCGGGTAAAAAACGCAATGCAAAAACCTGACGGCTTGTCGTTGACGGGTAATTCGTCGGTAAGTGCTTGCTTTCCGGTTCAGTGGGCCAGGCACCCATATTTTCGGGTGTCCTATACAAAAGGAGAGTGATTTATCGGTAGATACATATAAAAACGGCCTAACCAGCACCTGCCAAACCGTGAACAGGCTACGAAACCTGGCGATTGGGCAAAGGACCGGTGGGCCACACATGACCATGCACCATCTTTTAGGTGCTGGGTATTATGCGGACATTGCCTACCTGTACCGGCCCGGTAAACCAACCTGGTCAGGAATGTATTGCAAGTGCATATGGTGGCTTATGTCATT
>VENG01000025.1 GCA_009711705.1 Bacillota bacterium | reverse complement strand
TTTTTTAACGGTTTCGGAAAGACCGATTTTGTGATCAAATTCCTTGTACAATAACAAGCCTGCGTCTGAGGTTAGGTTGCCACCGGCAAAATTTAATTTCATTCGGGAGTTGAAGTTCATGCTGTAATCCTGTACACTATTCATGAAGAGCCCTCCTTGGTATGGTTTGGTTTGTCGCCTTTTAACTTTACCAAAGTTTGGGCTCTTTTTCTATATTTTTAGCTTCACTAAATGGGTGATTTGTGATTTTTTTAAAAAACCTTGATGTGCTTGCTTTATAAGGTTTTTAAAATTGTGTCATGAATATTTCAGGATCAACTATTTCAGCTAATTGACCTTGAGTTAGTTTAGCGGTTTTACGCAAATTAATTAGCCGCTCATTTTTCAATATAATCACCCACTTTTATGACTTTTGGTCATCGTCTATGGGCAGATTATAAATGACCATTAGTCATAGTGTCAAGGGTTTGACAGAAAAATTATACCCGTTAGTCATAATTAGTTACATTATGACTCTGGGTAATATTATAATTATGACTGGTGATGGTTGTAATGAACAGTTTTGGCAAGCGTTTACGCCAACTAAGAAAAGAAAAAAACTTATCTCAAGATGATTTGGCTAAGTTATTTCATTTAAGTCAGAGCACTATTGCCTACTATGAATCAGGCAGAAAACAACCGACTCAAAAAACCTTACAAAAACTTGCTCAATTTTTTACTGTTAGTATGGATTGGCTAACAGGCCATTCAGATTTACGCAAACCACTAAACTCCACCGAACTTGAAGGACCGTATCCGATTGGCAAAACAGTACGAATACCAGTACTGGGTACAATTCATGCCGGCGAACCATTATACGCAGAACAAAATCTTGTAGGATATGAGGAAGTATCTGCAGACGAATTAAACGGGGGAGAATACTTTTTCCTTAAAGTAACCGGAGACAGTATGATAGGTAGCCATATCATCCCTGGGAGTAAAGTTTTAGTACGCCGGCAGCCAGTAGTGGACAACGGGCAAATAGCTGTGGTCATGGTTAACGATGAAGAGGCTACTTTAAAGAGGATAAAGTTTATGGAAGAGGCTGTAATTCTTTATCCAGACAACCCGAACTACGAACCGCAGATACACAAAGCTGACAAAGTAAGAATAATTGGAGTAGTTAAGCGCGTAGTGTTTGACTTGTAAGATGGAACGCAGGAAAGTTAAAGTTCCATCACCCATCACCATCGACTTTGCCGTTGAAGTTAGCGGTGATAGCATGGTTGGGGCCGGCATTAACCCAGGGGACTTTGTCATATGCAAGCAAGCCCAAACAGCCTACAACAAGGATATTGTGGCTGCCGTGCGTCACGGTGAAGTGACCTTGAAATACTACTTTCAAAATGGTGGACAACCAGTTCTCCGAGCGGCCAACCCAGAATACGAGGATATCCCCATAGAGGATATCCCCATAGATGAGGATACTCGCGTTGAAGGAATAAAGGTTGCGCTCCTGAGGAAGGAAGCAACCCCTTATAGCCGGTATCAAGAATACATTGCGGCAAGGGATTACAAGCTGCAGGACTGGGATGAGATTATTGAGTTGGCAGTGACCAACGGGATGGATCCGGATTTGATACGAGGAATTATAGTTAACCAAATTGAGATAGCAAAGCGCTTCGCCAAGGACAGGACATAATAAACCCGCACCGAGAGGTGGCGGGTTTTGTGCTTATATGGGGGTTCGACAAAATTCACTTAATTTTAACAAAGAATTTAACGATAAAGTGGGGGACTAATTCATGGATGGAAACAATAATTTAGTAATCCGTACAGAATTATTGTTAAAAAGAGAAAAAGAGTTAGCAGATTATAGTCAAAGAAGTTTCGGGGAAAGCATTAAACGTCTTCGGGAAGAAAAAGGAGAAGATAAGTTTCGAACTCCTTTCCAACGTGATCGTGATAGAATTGTGCATTCAAGGGCATTTAGAAGACTAATGCATAAGACACAAGTATTTACCTCTACAAAAGGTGACCACTATCGCACTAGATTAACTCATACAATGGAAGTAATGCAGATAGCAAGGTCATTAGCTAGGAATCTAGGGCTAAATGAGGAATTAACTGAAGCGATAGCACTAGGACACGATTTAGGTCATACTCCTTTTGGTCATGTAGGGGAAAGAACACTACACGATATTCTATCAGGACATACTCCTTTTCCAGGTTCTGACATTAAACCCTTTAACTATGTTGGTGGATTTAAACACAATTTTCAAAGCTTACATGTCGTAGATAATCTAGAACAAGTGTATGAAGAGTACTCAGGACTCAATCTCACCTTTGCAGTAAGAGAAGGAATTTTTAAGCATACTAATTCTAAAATATCTGTTTACCGAAAAAACCAAAAGGGAAAAGTAGATAGAAAAAAAGAAAAGGTTTATTATGCAAACCTAAACCTTTCCAAAATGACATTAGACAAACCATCTTTTTCTCTAGAAGGACAAGCTGTTGCAGTGGCAGATGAAATTGCCCAACGCACGCACGATTTGGAAGATGGTTTTCGGGCGAAATTTATCGATGTTAATGACCTTGTAAACGAACCATTAGTTAATACTGTAATTAAAGAGTTTGATATTGACGTTAAAGGAAAAAATCCCGCTCAGTTACGTTCAACGCTTATAAGAAAACTCATACAGAAATTGGTGACTGATGTTCTAGAACAGACAAACATTAATTTAACGGCAATTAAAGAAATTCACAAAGGAAAATATCCAGAGCACTTTGAGGATATAATAATTTGGTTTTCAGAAACAATTGATACACAACAGGAATCTTTACAACGATACATAACTGATTCAGTGGTTAGTTCTTTAGAAGTTAGTCGAATGGACTGCAAGGCAGAAAAATTGATCCAACAACTTTTCTGGTCTTATTTTCAAGGCCCCCAGCAACTACCAGATAATATACTTGAAAAACATTATATCCCCCAAAAAGGATATTTTAAAAGGAAAGACATAGCAGAGGAAATAACTATTCTACAAAACGATCCGAAATTCATTCGGTTAATTTGTGACCATATAAGTGGTATGACAGATCAATATGCTTTCCAAGAATATAATAGCCTTTTCTTGCCCAACAATAAATGATATATTAATGTTTTGAAAGATTTAATTGAAAGGCTAAAAGGTGAACAAATAATATGAATAAACTCCAAGGTTTTTACGAACTAAAACGAATAGGCATACCTGCTGCACCTTGGAATGTTTTTACAGGGGAGGAACTCCTGGATCCATCGTTATTATGGACTATACGCGTAGCAACTAAATATGGCAATGACATCAATCTCCCTCGCGCAATAGGTGTAACAGCTGAAGAGGCTAAAAAAAAGGGGCAGGAATTTCTTGAACATTTTAAAAAGAACGGAATTGTGATTTATTACCCGTATTTCATTGCTTTAAAAAGTGGGATTTTGGAAACTAGAGAGAATATGACAATCATTGAATCCGTTAAAGACGATTTGTGGAATTTAACGACAAAAGGTTACCGGGAAGTTACGGTGATAATTGACAAAAGGACAAAAGAGAAATTGTATAATGGCAGTAAATACTTTTTAAACAAAAAAGAAATTAATCAACTGCTTTTATGTTCATCAAGAATCCGTGTTAAGTATAAAGACTACATTTTTGACAAGAGTTCGATTATTGCAGAATGGAGTTATGCCTGCAGTACAGATATAGAAGACAAGCCCATTGGCGAGAAGTATTTAGTTTTTTATGAATGCAGAGAAATTAGCCATAAATATAAGTAACAATGGACACATTATGAAGTTTTCGAGATCGTTCTACATACTGCAAAACAAGCTTTGATAACCTTGTTTTATATTATTCAACCTTTAATATCCCACTTCCTTTTTTTAATCTTTGATAAATGTTTAATGCTTCTTCTCTCTCCTTGCAACTATTGCAATAGTAACAATGCCTATCATCTAATGCATTACATGAGAATGTTTTTTCTATATCAACATTAAACCTAACCGCATCCTCAACAACTTTGATTCTGGGCAATTCCGCATATGGTGCATAGATTTTTATTGGGTTACTTCCAACAGGTGCCAATATACTCTCAACAGACTTTAAGTATTTTATTTTAGTGTCAATGTATGAGCTTTCACCAACAATGCCAATAGCAAGGTTTGAACAACTAATTTTATAACAGTACGTTGCTGCTATAATTGTTAAAATCAAATTTCTATTTGGAAAATACTCCTTTTCATGCCAATCATTAGTGGAATATACTTTATCCGGATAATTTCCGATAAGAGAACCAGCTCCAATTTCATGCACTTCTTCAATATTTATTTTCATTAATTTGTTTTTTAATTTGCAACTTGTTATTCTTTTTATTGCATCCAACTCTTTATAAGCAGTTACCTGACCGTAGTTAACATGTAAGGGATGCACATCCCAGTTTTCAAGTAATAGTCGGTGTAAAAGTACTGTTGAATCAATCCCCCCTGAATATAAAAGCACCATATTAGACTTATTTACCATACTCATAAATATATCCTATTAACTCCTCCACTGAACTACAGATTTTATCACACCCGTTATAAATCATGTTGTTTAGTGGAATTGATGATGTTTTTAATCCCAAAACAGGGGTTCCTTTTTTTATTGCATATCCTATCTCAAAATAAGTACCAGTATCCTCATTATCTAAAAGCGCAACAACGATATTAGATTTTTCTAAAAGAGCAATATCGTATAAACGCTAGAATAATAGTGAGCCATAAATAAGGAAAACGCCAGGAAAAAAGTGAGCCACTTCAATAAAAAAACCTCGTATAATTTAAAAGGATTTGATGCTGTTATACGGGGGTGAAAGGGTGT